>CBDAFH010000058.1:0-6414 GCA_965195165.1 uncultured ANME-2 cluster archaeon
CATAGACCGTGTCGGATAGTAGCCATTTGAATATGATAATGTCCAATCGTGACAAATTGAACTTCTGTGGGTAAACGGAATAATTGTGGTTTATGAACCCATTTACGTAATTGATGTCCATGCAAAGACAAGAAAGCAATATTCTGTGTGGTAGTACCATCTTTAGAGCATGAACGATTCAGAGTAACACCGTCATTCGGTTCAGGATTCTTTTGGTTATTTCTATCTGATAATAGTAAGTTCAGTCCATGATCGATTTCAGCCCACATCTCATTTCGGTGCCGGATATTTAATTTTGCTTTATCTTCTGCTATTTTCTGTATTTGCTCATTTTTTAATGGCGTCTTAGCCTTCTTTACTACCTTTTTAGCGTACTTATTAGCTAAGATAATCGCCGTCAAGTGGTCCGCTATGCGTATCGCTTCCTCGACCGAGTGCGCCGCCTTTTCGTCATAAGAAAGACAATAGATTTTATCTTTAGGATTTGATGGGGTTAAGATGGATTCTGTTTGCCCCATAAGAGCCCAATGATCAGAAGGAATATTCGATTTAAGTATTGTTTGCACCATTAGACAAGCAAAAAATTCGGTCAAACCAGTTTCAACAACGGTCATATTTTCCTGTACACTCTTTGCTTCACTTGGTTCAATCCCAATTGAGGTAAAATTCAAACTATCTAAATCTAAGTCTAGTAAGTTCCTTGCGATTTTAATTTTTAAATCAGTGCACATAATTGGTTTCATAAAATCTCCACTTTGCAGCCCCATCCTCGCCACCCTGCCTGAACAACTGCACGGGATAATAATAAAGATGACACAGTAAGCATAAGCAGATGCAGGCACCTTCTCACCATACCAGACAGTTACTTACCGAGGTACATAAACATTTGGATCGGTGGGTTCTATTCATTGGCATGTCATCACCATTATAAAATAAAATTTTGTGAATTACTCCACCGATCCCCCCCGAAGTAGGATCGCAACACCAGCCAAAATACCTACAATGCTGATAGGACAAATACCGGTACATGCTCAATATCGTATGAAGTCTTTAAATGAATCCAACGGTACAAACTATCTGTAATCCGTGTTCATCCGTGTTAATCTGTGGCTAATATTGTTTTTAGCCACGGATTAACACTGATTCCACTAATTTCATCAATCTAATCACTTCCATGTTCAGTGCTGATTTACCATAACCTGACCGAGCATGTTCCGATTTCCAACGCCAGCGTAACCTGACAGCCACCAGAGCAGGATACCTTTAAGTACATCAATCGATCAAGCATATCTTAATGATTCCTTGATGAAAAGGAGATTTACCAAATGGGAAACCGACCGCTTGATAAGCTGACTGACATACTGAACGAATCTGTCCTCGTTCGACTGAAAGGTTCCCGCGAATTTCGCGGGATATTACAGGGTTACGACGTTCACATGAACCTTACACTTGAGAATGCTGAGGAACTCGTGGACGGCGTGGTGACGCGCCAGATCGGAACTGTTGTCGTGCGCGGTGACAATGTGGTGTATGTTTCCCCATAAAGATTTTAGGTGATATAAAATGTCGAAAGGAACTCCATCGATGGGCAAACGCCAGAAGAAGACGCATATACGGTGCAGGCGTTGCGGCAGTGTCTCGTATCATAAGACAAAGAAGGTCTGCGTCTCGTGCGGATTCGGAAAATCGAGAAAGATGCGGGATTACAAGTGGCACGAGAAGGGATGATCCGGTACTAAGGTAGTGGCACACGGGGGCGCATTGCTATCCGCAAAATGGATTATCATGGTGCTATAAACTGCCAGAAGGCAATATTAGGTGATCATACTTGAAGGAAGCATGTGGGGTGGTCGGCGCGGCATTCCCGGGATCGAAAGCAGCGCTTCCTATCTATTATTCCTTATACTCACTCCAGCACCGCGGACAAGAGTCTGCCGGCATTTCGATAGCGCATAATGGTGAGACCCAGTCTATCAAGGGCATGGGCATCGTGCCGTGGGTTTTCAGGAGGGACGAGCTCCTGTCGATTGATGGCAGCGTCGGGATCGGGCATGTCAGGTACTCGACCAGTGGCGGATCAGATCTCGAGAACGCGCAGCCACTAACGATCAATTTCAAAGGCGGGACGATTGCGATTGCGCACAACGGAAATCTCGCCAATTCGGAAGAACTGCGCCTTGAACTGGGGCGGTTGGGTCACATCTTCATCTCTGATTCGGATACAGAGGTGATCGTGCATCTCCTTGTGAAGGAATTGATGCACAACGACATCGTAGAATCGATACGCAGATTGATGCGGCGCATCGTCGGATCGTACTCATTCGTGATGCTGATCAATGAGACGCTGGTCGCTGTCAGGGATCCGCTCGGCTTCAAGCCACTCTGTCTCGGAAAGGTCGAATCAGAGGGCGGGAATGGGTATATTGTGGCGAGCGAGAGCGTGGCTATCG
Source organism: uncultured ANME-2 cluster archaeon (assembly GCA_965195165.1). Taxonomy (GTDB): domain Archaea; phylum Halobacteriota; class Methanosarcinia; order Methanosarcinales; family Methanogasteraceae; genus Methanogaster_A. The sequence continues at coordinate 2,451 of CBDAFH010000058.1, forward strand.
ATGTGCATGACGGAGAGTTTATGAGGGACGTGCGCCCGGGCGAGGTGCTGGTGATCGATGGCGACCAGATAGAGAGCCACCAGATATGCAAACCGGGAAACACTGCGCACTGCGTCTTCGAGTACGTCTATTTTGCGCGCCCTGATTCTGTGATCGATGGCAGACTCGTCTACGATGTCAGGTTAAAGATCGGGGAGTGCCTGGCGGCTGAGCACCCTGTGGATGCGGACATGATATCGCCGGTACCGGATTCCGGCATCACTTCGGCAATCGGATATTCCAAGAAATCGGGCACCGAGTATATCGAGGCTCTGATGAAGAACCGGTATGTCGGGCGTACATTCATCATGCCGTCTGATGCGGTGCGGAAGAAAGCGGTTCAACTGAAGCTGAATGTGATCAAGCCGAATGTCAAGGGAAGGAGGGTTGTTCTGCTCGACGACAGTATTGTGCGCGGAAACACCACCAAGAGGATCGTTGATATGGTGCAGAGAGCAGGCGCATCCGAGACGCATGTTAGGGTCGGAAGCCCGCCGATCATATCTCCATGCTATCTCGGCATCGATATGCCTACGAGGGTGGAGTTGATCGCGTCACAAAAGAGCATACCAGAGATAGAAGCCACGATCCGTGCAGATACGCTCGGGTATCTGAGCATCGATGGGCTGGTCGAAGCGGTAGGCATTCCTGCAAGCGATCTCTGTCTCGGATGCCTCACAGGCACGTATCCAGTCGAGATACCGGGTGAGCGGTGCGTGCTCAGGCAGCTCCGGCTGGAAGAGTTCGATTAATCTTTACCTGGGAAGTCCTTATCCCCTTCAGATGGGGTGGGTCTCGTAAAAGTGGTGAGCGCAAAAGCTCATACCTCCGAACGAACTCGCTCTATTTCCCTGTAAAGGGTTAGAAAAATAAAAAAAGAGAGCCCCCGCCGCACAGGCGGGAGGATTTTCACCCGGAATCAAATCAGCTTCTTGATCGGGTGGTTCGGATCCAGTACCGTAAGCCCGAGATCCTCTGCGTTCTCGGCAACCATGATATCAATCATAGCTGCAGCAGGAGCGATCATCTTCGCATTCTCGATTGGACCGTACAGATAGTAATCCGCACCACCGATTCCAGCGATCAGGTTGGTTCCAATATCCACAGGAGCCCACACATCGCGGTGCTCCTTCTTAAACGTCTTCATCCAGTCCCATGCGGACGCTGAGTTGTGATAACCTGCGCCAACAGGAAGTCCGAGTCGTGCCTTGACAGCAACGCCTGCACGCACATTTGCTCCTGCGCCTGCGCCGAGCGGCATCGCGGCAATGTCGATTAAGGGCTTCGTGATACCACAGTCTGCAGCGATCTCAAGCATGCCTTTATCGATTCCTGCTGCGCCTTCCTCAAGGATCTCGATCTTTCCCCTGACGCCGCCCTCGGTTGCATTAAACGCAAGAACGATCGCAGAGGTCAAGTCAGACTCCTTGACAGCCAAAACCTCATCCTCGTGGATACTCGCGTTTATCGAGTTGTGTATGCCGCGGTCCGCAACACCGATCTCGGTTGCGTACTTGACCCCATAAGCCCGGACGTCGCCTGCCGAAGAGTCGATTAAGAACGGCTCATCATACCCGTTCACAAACCAGTCGATATAGTTCTTCATCGCCTCATTCGTCTCTGCAACGATCTGGTTGCAGTGCGGGTTGCCTGTGATGTCGCTGACCTCTTCTGCTGCCGTCCAGAGGGTGTCAGCAGCGTTCTTGTCGAATTCTCCTTTGTCCTCGTCCGTTACGATCTTGTGCCTGTTATAAAACATCGAACCGAAGAGAACCGTTGGGTATTCTCCTGGCTGACCTCCTATCGTTGTGCCTCCTAAATCGAAGACCTTCTGTTCTTTATCAAATCTGAACATATTAATACCTCAAACAATTCCGGTCAGGATTGTGTATGCTAATATTATCACAATACCTGCAGTTATTCCGTAGAGTATGCCAATATCCCTACCAACCTTCTTTCCGATCCGCTGATATATCTCGGAATTTACGAACTCAACCTTCTCATCAATATCGTCCAGCCGCTTCAGAACCTCGGTGTACTCAGCCCTGTCAACGACGACGTGTGGAACGATGATCTGTCCTTCTTTTGCCATTCTTATCACCCCTTCATCCACAACAGCGGTAACAGAGCCAGTATGAGGGCAAACAATATGCCTGCTGCGACACCGATTGGTGCGCCGGCTGTGAAGCCCGAATCCAGTTTCTGGTTACGTGCTATCAACTGCGCACGACGTCGGATGCTCTCGACAGCGGCCTCAAACGGTTCCATGAATGGATCAATCACCATCGGGGTGCCGACATCATAAACAATCGCCCCTCCGGCTGCTTCTTCTTCTGCAACCTCTTCTGCGACTTCGGCGGTCTCCTCGATGGTTTCTTCAATCTTCGCCTCTTCTGGCATATCATGCACCTCCTACAAGGAATCTGAGAGCTCCTTCTGCCATTATCGCAAGACCAAGAAGGATCAGCGTTATCGTGAGACCGATCATGATTCCCTCGATCTTGGCTGCATAGACACCTGCTGCAAACTTGTTTAAGTTGCCTGTGTCAATCATTGCCACTTCGAGCTCCTTGATCCGTGCGCGGACCGTTGCAACCTCGGCAGCCATCGGTCTGAATCCTGCGATCTCTTCTTCACCGCCGCCTTCCTCGATCTTGACTTCCATCGGCTCGACATCGAGTGCTCCGGGATCCTTTGCAACGCATGCCTTAATCGCGGCTGATATCTTGCCCTCGTCCTCGGTATCGATTAAGTCGACGACCTCGACGATCTGCTCCTGGAACCGCTTTATCGCGTCATCATCCAGGTTCTGGATGAATGGGATCGCTCCTACCGATCCGATGATCCGTCCATCCTGGTCAATTCCGCTCTGGTGGAACGCTATTATCGCCTGTCCTGTGATGTGACCCTTAACCTCCATTCCGGTCACGATCAGGAACCTGATATTCGGGTTCGATATGATATTTGCGACCAGCTTCTCGATTCCGATGTTCTCGGTCTTGCACGGTCCTGTGATCGATGCGCCTGCCCCAAGCGGGAAGTCGCTCATGTGTGATCCGCAGGTGGCGACTCCGACACAGTTCTCAGGGTTTCCGACCTCAAACTCGCCAGGAAGCGGGGGCCATGGATCAGTTGTTGCTGATTTTGCCATTTAAATCCCTCCGTTCATTGCAAGTATTGCCATCATTGCCATGAATGCGATTATGAGTCCGATAATCAGACCGTAGAACAGGTTCGCATACACTCCTGCAATCGCTGATGTCTCTTCTCGTCCGGGATAAGTGTTTAACAGTTCCTTACCCGGTTCGAGCGAGTTCATCAGATCGTCGGCAACGTCTTCGAGTATGTCCAGTTGTGCCTGAATCGGAACGAGCGAGAACATGATTAAGTCCTCTCTCTCCTCGGCAACGACTCCTGACATCGGGTCAAGGAGTATGTGGAATTCGGGTACTGTTCGTGCGACATCCATCTACATCGCCCCCGGTGGAAGTAGTCCTGTTCCGACATAGCCTGCACCTGCGTCTCGCTTCACGAGTTTTACGAATCCCATGAAGGTTACATACCAGATGGCAAGTCCTACGACGATTGAGATCATCCCCGCGACCGGGTCAATGACCGCGATCGAGCAGACTCCGCCAATCACCATCGCGATCGCACCGCATGAGTATGCGTGCACGAGTGTCCGGTCCTGCGTCTCGTCAGGTCCGAGACTGGCGTTGAACGGATGCAGAATGCCAAGCGCACCAAGAATAAAGACCGGTGCGATGTATCCCGTTGTAATAACCTTCTCACTGATTACCACAAAGTCCATACTTCCTGCAATCATGACAGAAAGCCCGGTGAGTACAAGCACACCTGCGCCTGCAATCTCCATTAAGCACCGCTCCATCACAGGGATGTTTAATTTGATGATCTTGTTTGCGAG
>CBDAFH010000059.1:0-6986 GCA_965195165.1 uncultured ANME-2 cluster archaeon
AGGGTTCGCGCCTCCAAGGTATGCGCCAGCACACATCCCGACACCTTCCTCTTCTCTTGTTACCGGAATATGCACAATCCCGGGATCGGATTCGAGCAGATCGAGCAGACCTCCTAAATTGACGCAGGGAACGCTCGTCACGAAATCGATCCCTGCCTTTTTAAGGGCACGGCAAGCTTTCATTGAACTCATCTTCATCTTCCTCATTTACGGTTCGAATTTCTGACAATTTCGCTTTTTCTGCTATGTCAAATCGATCCCACACAAGCGGTAAAAGCCATTGGATTTAACCACAGAGAACACGGAGAGCACAGAGTTTTTAAATCGATCCCCTGCACTCGGCATTCGGCGATACTTCGCATTCCGCGGCGATAAATCACTTGATTTCCAGACCGTGCCGGATTTCTGCCATCTCGCACGCAACCTTGATCAACCTGAGCCACGTGTTCAGTGCGGCACGTAAGGCAGTAACATCCTCGGCATCCACGATGAGGTGCAACAGTCCGCCATCCACCGACAGCGCTGCCCGGCTCCTCGGAAACGCTTCCAGAGTCTCTGGCAGCAGCGCATGGTATATCGTGGACGCACCCTCGCCAAAATCGAAACTGAACTCTGCTCTGTCCATTCTCCTTTTACTTAATTTTTTTAAAAAAAATTACTCGGCAAGAACCCGCTTGATCTGCACAGGTCGCTCCTTCACAAGGATACGGTGCCCGCAGTAGGGGCACCTGACACCGCGGTATTCATAGTCGATCTCAACAGGTTGCTTGCAGTTGACACACCGGTAGCCCATCAGACCTCCATCGCCGCATCTCGCGCTCTCTGCTCGATAGCACGCTTCACAGACCGTGAAACAGTCTTCCCGATCGACGTGGTCGGAAGATACGTGCCGCCTGCGAATGTGTGCCCGCATTTTTTGCACTTCCAGATTCCGGTGCCGATGCGGCGCACAGACGAAAACCCGCACTGGGTGCATTTATGCTTCTCATGCATCTTCTCTTCGATATCCGCGACACGCTTTCTGATGTTCCTGCCATACCGCACACCGAATCGGCCTGCGGACCTCGTTTTCCATCCTTTAGTATGCTTTACCATTTAGTTACACCTCTAGAAATTTTTCCCGTATCTTGGCTGCCGCAGTCCCTGCCATATCGACCACTCTCATGGCCTGATCGATGGTGAGCGGCTCTATGCCACTCTTCTGCATCCCGGAGATGCTGCCATCGGAGTTGGTGATGACTGTGTACACGGTTCCTGCCAGCTTCCCTTCATCAAGCGATGGATCGAGAAGCAGTTCTCCGCCAAACTCAATTGCAGTGACCGCAACAGGAATATCTCTCACAGGAAGTGGTGAATCCTCTCCTATACCATATCTTTCCGCGGGCAGTGTTGTGCTGAGCAGTGCTGCGATGCTGCCAATGGATGCCGCATCGATGATGTTGCCGCCGTTATTCAGCACATGGATGTCGATAAATATGATCCAGACCTTCTCGCCCTTGACCATACAGAGTTTTTCAAGATCGATCGCTTTTGACTCACGGATACCGCGATCCACAACTCTTGCAATCTCTATCGCAGTTTCTCTCGGAGGACCTGCCTCGTATTCGGGAGATGCCAGCGGGATCAGTTCGGCATTGGTGATGAGCACTCCCACGTCCGGCGTGTCCGAAAACGGCTCACCCGGCTGGATCTTTACGCCGACTAAGATCTGCGTATCCCCAAGCGTCACAAGAGCAGAACCTTCCGCCATCCCTGCGACACCGGTCTCGATGGATATGTCCCGAAATTCATCGAATGCACGTCCATCATCCCGCTCACCCTTGAGTACCAGGTTATAGAGGTAATCACGGTGGATCTCTGCCATCACATCATCACTCATCTGCATCACCTTCTGGCTGGGGTATGGGATCTTCCCCATTCTCGGCATATTCTCCGCTGTACTTCTCTATAAGTGCCTGACGCTGTAACTTGTATACCTTATCACATCCGATTTTAGCCAGTTTAAGCGCCTCGTAAAACTCATCTCTTGTCAGGTTTCCGTCCATCTGAAGATGCGTGATCTTCCCGCCGGCAGTCATGGCGATCGGCACATCCGCCTCTCCGAAGTTATCCTCCTCTTTCATCAGATCGAGCACGATCTCGCCGTCCACCTTCCCAACAGCACATGCACTGACAAGACCCCTCATCGGGATGCCTGCATCCGCAAGCGCCAGTGATGCCGCATTGATGCCTGCGGTTCTGGTGCCGGCATCCGCCTGCAACACCTCTATGAATACATCGATTGCGGTCTTCGGGAAAAACTTTGTGAATACCACGTATTCGAATGCGTCCCTGCCCACCTTCGAGATCTCTATACTTCTTCTGCTATGACCCGGTCTTATCCGATCATCCACTGAGAATGCAGCCATGTTGTACCTGTACTGCACGACCGCTTTGGTCATATTCTGCCTGTGTCTCGGATGGAGCTCTCTTGGACCATACACCGCAGCCATGATCTTATTACGTCCCCATTCAATGTAGCAGGACCCATCAGCCCGATCAAGCGGACTGAGTTCGATTTTTATCGATCGCAGCTCGTCAACACGCCGTCCATCGAGCCGCTTTCCATCTACAATAAAATGTTCTGGTTTTTCACTCATTATTACTCCTCATCATTTCGACTTTCATGTACTTTGCCATACCTTGTCTTCTCTTTTGCTTTTAAGAATGCCTGCACACGCTCGGTCAGTCCCGGTGTGTGCGCATTGTCTTCGATATATTTGACCGTCTGGATTGCCAGATCGATGCAATCATCGCTTCCGTTGATCCATATCCGCCCGTTCTGCCCGACAAACATGTTGCATCCAATCTCGCTCTTCAGCAGCCGGATCATCGATCCGTTACGACCGATCACACGCGGCATCTTTGTCGGATTGATCGTAACGATGCGCCCATTGGAAAGAACCCTTAGTTCCTTCTCCCGAAGCGTAAGTTCTACTTTCATGCCGGCATCCACAGACGCAACCATCGTTAATATGCAGTCCCCGACCTTGAGATACTTGCTCATATTTTCGGAATCAATCCGTCGCGGATACTGGGATATGTGCAGCAATCCCTCGTACGGCGAGTTGATGTCAACGATCCAGTTTGAATATACAACCTCTGTGATAATTCCTATCACCCGGTCGCTGGCGTATGGAATGTACTTGCCTGCGAGCGGGATCACACTGATATACCGTTCTCCTGTGTTCAAGAGTCCGTAGACTGAGGCTCGCACCTTGTCACCATGCACGTACGTGCCGCTGCCCGACATCTTTGTGTTGTCAGACACCACGTCCCCTGGAATCACAATATTTCTTTCCATGTCATTACCTAAATCTATTTCAAAAGTTTGGTCTCCGCGCTGCCCTTCGAGAGGCGGTTCACAAGGCCGTAAAAATCAAGTTGGATGCCTGCAGGAATCTTGACAACACCGATCCACGACCCGTCAGCCTGCCACTCATCTTTTACCAGTTTGCCAAACCCTACGACATCCCCATACGATTTTGCAGCGTAATCTGCCGGAATCCTGACAGCGACCTCGACGGTATCGAACCGGATCGGGATGATCGGACGTATCGCATCCATCGTCTTGTTGACCAGTTCATCGATGCCCTTCATCGGATCGATATGGATACCAGCCTCCTCCATCGCCTTCTCAATTCTCGAGACCGGATGCGGTGCCTTCGTCTGCGGATTAAACGCACCCTGTGCAATGATGCTTACAACCTGCCTGCGCTTATCCTCGATGATCTGCTTCCGCTGCTCCTTTGTGAGGTGCAGTTCTCCATGCTTCACGATATGCTCGGCGATCACAAAGATGTCGGTCGTCTCGAATGTCCCTTCCACGCTCTCCTTGCTCGGGTGATCGCCGCGGCTTGCATTCTCAAAGACATCCTCAACAGCAAGCATGGCAGCTATATCCACATCCTCGCCCTTGCGAAGTGACAGTGCAAGTTCGGGATCGACCATCACCTCAAAGTGCTTGTCGCCACGTTTCAACCGTGCCGTTATCGCGTTATCAAGCGTAACCATGGCTACTCACTGTTATCCCCACTATCGTCTTCGTCCTTCGCTTCAGTCTCCTTAAACTCCTCAACGATCTCATCGACATATCCGGAAAGCTCCTCCTTTTCGAGTTTCTTGAACTGCCGATCCGTAAGCTCTACAAGCCCGACCTCGATCGTGCTCACATCGAACGTGGTATCCGAGACCTGGTACAGTGCCCGGAGTCCAAGGCGGATTGCGCCCTTTATATCAAGATCATCCGTATACTCACTCTCGAAGATCTCCATAACCTTTGATCTGCCAGCACCGATGGCAGTCGCCTTGTATTCGAGCAGCGCACCGCTCGGATCGGTCTCGAATAACCTTGCACGGTGATCATCCACGCCCGCAATCAAAAGAGCGGTTCCGTAAGGGCGCACACCGCCAAACTGGGTGTACGTCTGCTTGTGGTCGCAGACTTTCTTTGCAAGGACCTCGATCCCGATCGGCTCGTCGTAATATACCCTGTTAACCTGCGACTCGACACGCGCACGGTCGACCAGTGCACGCGCATCCGCAACCAGTCCTGATGTCGCTGCACCGATATGCTGATCGATCTGAAAAATCTTTTCGATCGATTCAGACACGAGTAAATGGCTCGCAACCCGCTTATCAACCAGCAGCACAACACCGTCATCTGTTTTAATACCTATCGCAGTTGTGCCCCGCTTCACTGCCTCCCTTGCATATTCTACCTGAAAAAGTCTCCCGTCCGGGCTAAATACGGTTATTGCACGATCATACCCCATCTGGGGTGCCATTTGCATTATTAATCATCTCCTTTCTTTACGTTTACTACGTGATGAATTATGTGTGTGCATATAAAAGGTTTTTCTGGTATAATGGTGGTCACGCCGCAATTGTGGGAATCGATCTTTTGAACTTGTTATCCCCTGAAGGGTTCGTCCCATATCCGATAACTACGACCCATTTCGAAGTTTAAGCAAAGTATATATCCGATTATCCTGCAATAATACCTAATTAAAGTCCAATTCCTGAGGTGACTGACCATGAAACGAACCACACTCTTCCACATATTCCATATCCTGCTCTGCATCGCAGTGCTTGCCGCATCAGGCTGTATCGAGACTGACCATACGCAACCGGACTCGTCCGCACCAATAGAGATCATACCGTGCGGCGAAGGCGTAACCGGTGAGAATGCCGATTACCTGATCCTTGCTCCAAAGACGCTCTTTGTCGGGAGCGAAAGTTCGATCAGCATGTCTGCGTTTGGGGATGCGCACGAGCCCGTAGAGCGGTGCGTTACGTACGCGCTTTCAGACAGCGAGAATGCGAGAACTCCTCTCGTCCGCGCATCGACAGGCAAGTCCGGGCACTCGGTCGCAAGATTCGAGACTCCACCGGTCGAGGAGGGCACATACTCCCTGATTGCAGAGCCGGTCGGGACCGATGAGGAATACATTGCAACGGTACGCATTTCAAAGAGCAATCCGATCTTTATCGAGACTGATAAGCCGATCTACAAGCCGGGACAGGCGGTACACGGAAGAATCATCCTCTTAAACAACAATCTGAAGCCAATCGAAGATTCTGTCGAACTGGAGATCGCGGACGCTAACGGGATCAAGGTCTTTCGGGAGACGCTCGAGACAAACGGCTTCGGCGTAGCCACGTTCGACCTGCCGCTATCGACCGAGCCGAACCTCGGTACGTGGAAGATCAAGGCAGAGGCAGGCGAATCAAAGTCTGTGGTGGACATCGAGGTCGAGCGCTACGTGCTCCCGAAGTTTGAGATCGAGACTGCGACCCTGGAGGACTGGTTCCTCGTCTCTGACCAAATCGCAGGCACAGTTTCTGCAAATTACTTCTTCGGTAAGCCGGTCGATGGTTCTGTCGAGATCGAGGCGGTCAGGTACACCGGAACGTGGGAGACCTACGCTACATACAGCGCAATTCTTGAGAACGGCTCTGCCGAGTTCGAACTGCCCGCAGTCGAGTGGATCGCAGGGACTTATGGCGCAGGCGGGCAGGGAAGTCTCATGTTAAACATCTCGGTCACGGATACCGGAAATCACACCGAAACCACGACAGAACTCTTAAAGATCGTGGAATCGGATACGATTCTCCAGTTGATTCCTGAATCGAGCACCGTAAAGCCGGGACTTATCTTTGAGGTGCTGGTCGTAACAGAAGACCCTGACGGAAACGCGATCGACACGGACGTTTCGATCACGGCAGTGTTTCATGAACCCGGTTACACCGAAACCGTGAGAGACGATACCGTCTCGACCGAAAACGGGATCGCAATCCTATCGTACAAGATCCCGGATAACTGCACAGGCGCTTACATCGAGGCGACGTGCCGCGACACAAGCGACACTGGCGAGGTCGTGCGTCGGAGCGTGAATCTCGATGCGGCATACTCGCCGGGCGCAAGCTTCATCCATATCGCGCAGACGAGCGATGGCGTGCCCAATGTCGGCGATACGATAACCTTTGCCGTGCACTCGACCAATCCGGGCACGGTATTCTATGATATATTCGCAAACGGCAGAACCGTGTACTCAGGCACGAGCGAGAGATCTGAGATTGCAGTTCGGGTCACACCGCAGATGAGCCCATCCGCAAAGATCGTGGCATACATGGTCAATCCGAATAGCGAGGTCTCTGCCGATATTCTGCCGTTTAAGGTCCGTTTCGAGACGAGCGTCGATCTAAAAAGTGAGTTTAGCAGCGATACCGTAGCTCCCGGAGATGCTGTGCGTGTGAACTTTGATGCAGGCACACAATCGATGATCGGCGTTGCGATCGTTGACGAGTCGGTATATGCGCTGAGTGCCGGCAGGCTCAATCTCAAACAGGTCTTTGATGAACTGGAGAAGCGGTTTATGGCGCCGCAGATCGAGATTCATCCGGAGTATGGGGGATACTGCGAAAACAGATTGTTAGGAACGTAC
>CBDAFH010000060.1:0-1669 GCA_965195165.1 uncultured ANME-2 cluster archaeon
ACCAACAGCAATATTTATATCGCTACAGACCCATTTCCAGACAACTCGATCATGGGCTCGTGGTCTAGTTGGTTATGACATCGCCTTCACACGGCGGGGATCCTGCGTTCGAATCGCAGCGAGCCCATTTCAGTAGCATCCGCGGGAATGGTGGTTAGCAGGTCGCGCGGGTGGCATCCGGGCTTTCGCATCCTCTTCTTCGCCCAACTCTGGCTATCTCATCAAATCGTTTAACTGTGATTGGTGACAAGTACTGCATAATGAAGTTCGATCCGGATGCAATCAGGAAATCAGCAGCTCAGGACTTTGAGGCGACATGGAACCTTGGTAAGGAGATAATCCCGGTTCCAGGGATCAATCAGGCATACCCGCACCTTAAATTCGATTACGGAAAGCCACACCCGATCTTTGAGACGGTACACAATCTAAGAGATGCATATCTCAGGATGGGATTTTCCGAGACGATGAACCCGCTCATAGTCGAGGACCGGGAGGTGTACCGCCAGTTCGGATCCGAGGCGCAAGCGGTTCTGGATCGGTGTTTCTATCTCGCAGGGCTGCCACGCCCTGATGTCGGGCTATCCGATGAACGGATCGCAAAGATCGGCGATATCATCGGAAGGAACGTAAGCGAAGACGACGCGACAACGGTCAAGCAGGTGCTCCACTCGTACAAGAAAGGAGTGATCGAGGGCGATGACCTGATCTCGGTGCTCGCAAGGGAACTCGGGATCGACGATCCAAAGGTTGCGGTGATGATCGATCAGGTCTTTCCTGAGTTTCGGGAACTGGTTCCGGAACCAACAAGAAAGACGCTTCGCAGCCACATGACTTCTGGATGGTTCATCACACTGTCAGCACTCATCGGTAAACAGGATCTTCCGCTGAACCTCTTCTCCATAGACCGGTGCTTCAGAAGGGAGCAGTCAGAGGACGCTTCCAGGTTGATGACGTACCATTCAGCATCATGCGTAGCGATGGGTGAAGACGTGACTGTTGATTACGGAAAAGCTGTATCTAAGGCTCTATTATCCCAATTCGGGTTCGAGAAATTCAGGTTCCAGCCAGATGAGAAACGGAGCAAGTACTATGTGCCGGATACCCAGATCGAGGTCTATGCGTACCATCCTGCCCTGCACGACTCGGATAACGTCTCTGGCGTCGACGCTCGGGACGGAGAATCTTTCACGGGCGTTACTAAGTATGCGGACGGCTGGATCGAGATTGCGACTTTTGGCATGTACTCGCCGATCGCACTTTCTGCTTACGAGATCCCGTATCCGGTGATGAACCTCGGTCTTGGCGTGGAGCGGCTCGCAATGATCCTCTATGGCGCCAGCGATGTCAGATTGCTCTCGTATCCGCAGTTTGATCAACTCTCGATGACCGATCACAAACTTGCATCATCGGTCTGTGCCAGAGAGTCCCCTGACACCGATACGGGACTTGCGATAGCCCGCGCCATCGCACGTGTCGCTGAAGAGCACGGAAGCGATCCAAGTCCATGCGAGTATCTGGCGTGGGAGGGCGAGATGTTCGGGCATCATCTTCGGGTGACGGTTGTCGAACCCGAAGAGAAGACGAAACTCTGCGGTCCGGCAGCGATGAACGAGGTCATGGTTCACGATGGCAATGTTCTCGGGGTTCCGCGTATCGAGAAGTGGGACAC
>CBDAFH010000061.1:0-18750 GCA_965195165.1 uncultured ANME-2 cluster archaeon
AGCTTAAACTCATATTGCGCTACTGTGGAATCGAAATATCGCTCGAAACTTTTATTGATGTTTATTCGAGTCATGCGCTTGATCCGCATGTCAACCGACACCGTTTCAGGAGCGAATGGTGGGCTTAACCGATGACGTATGAGTTGCCATCTGGGTCGTAGCTCTCGATGTCTGCAAAGTCGAAGAGGATTTTGTCATTTGCGATGCAATAGTTGCGAACCTGATCATTTCGCAGATTTAAATTCCCTGTTTCTCCAGTTCCATCTGTATGACCTGTCATATAGATGAACCTCATATCAGGATGCTCTGACTCCAGCATACACCGATTTTCGAGGTATCTCTGAGTGGTAACCTCTGAATTACTCGACTACTGTCCACACCATGACCACATCGAGAAATTGTAATTGCCCGTAGCTGCAACCGCCCGGGTTCTGTCCATTCCGCTTTCTCCGTCCCAGTAATCATCAGGGCTGATGTATGTTTCAGGAGGATTTCCATCATACATCCGGAGCGCTGGTGGGTATTCTACCGGAGGCAAGCCCTCAGTGCTACTTGCTCGTCTCGCAAAGCTGTATTCGGAATGCTGAGTTTCGAGGTTTTCGACGCCTGAAGTTATCTGACTGCCATGTGAAGTATGCGCATAGTGAATCGTTAAATTCTTAGCCTTCTCAACCCAATCCTCCGGAATCTATGAGAGATCCGTGCATGTATGGTCAATAATAATCGCGTCTGCGCACGCAGACGGCACCATCGCCAATATGGCGATCATTCCAACAATCGGCATCATTCCTTTCTTCATGATCGATCATCCCTTTTCCAGCCGGCGCGTAATGGCGTGTATACCATTGTGCGCAACACATCCTATAAAAAGCTAACGATTTTGCCGCGCACTTATCACTCCCATGTCATATTGTCTGCGACCGGTTGCGAAAGGGGCGGTCCATGCCGATTGCCATGAGATAAATAGCATCATGCTAAACGCACTTGCCGCAAGCGTGATCGCTCTTAATCCTCTCAATCGAACCGGTGCCGCGCCCGCCCGGATGGTGTCAGGCGGGCGCGGCAAATTAAAATATGAATTCAGGTTTCAGGTCCGGGCTGTCGCACACATCTTCGCGACAACGTCTCTCCGGCTGATGAACCCGACCAGATCCTCCTCCAGATTGAGCACCGGAATCCCGCCGTACCCGTACTTTAGCATGAGATTCACAACATCGGGTATGTTGGAGTTCGTGTACACGGTCCTGACGCCGCGGCTCATGATATCCATGGTCAGGAGATTCTTGACTCTGGTATCCTGTTGATTGGCAGTAACCAGACCGCGGATCGCACGCATCGCTTTTGCTATGTCCTTCTCGGTTATGATGCCGACCAGCCGGTTATCCTCAAGCACGGGGAGCCGCCCGATGTTGTGATCCATCATCGTCCGTCGCACATGGACTACGCGATCGCCGGGCGCAGCAGTGATTGCTTTGTTCATAAATTCCGCAGCAAATCCAAAGACGGTCTGGGTTTGCAGAATCTCCTGCGGCGTGACCCAGCCAAGGATCTCATCATTATCCTTTACAACAAGGATGCCTCTCTGCTCTTGTAAAATCGATATGGCATCGTCCACATCCATATCCTGAGGAACCACCGTGCAAGCATCGCCGACCGCAGTGGCTACATGGAGCGAGGATGCTGCTATACCGGATTTCTTGCTCGTGCCGAGTGCACGCGCAATATTTCGCATGGTCAGCACACCCCTGAGTATGCCCCTGCTCGTAACCATCAACCTTCTGGTATCATACTTATCCATCAGATCCAGTGCGCGAGACAGATCTTCTGATTTTTCGATGCGCACCGGCTCCACCATAATATCGCATATATTCATAATTCTTCTCCTATATGATTTATCGCTTGCAACATACTATCCTGATTTAAGATTCCGACCACATCATTCTCGTTATCCACAACAACGATGCTGGCAATCCGTTCATCGACCATCATACGTGCTGCATCGGTTGCAAGCTCATCATCTTCCATCGTTACCAGCGGCGCGGACATAATATCCTCTGCAATAACCGGAAGTTCACGGACTCTCCTACCTTTGTGCGGGGTAGCTGGTGTGCACGCAAACGTCAGGTTGGAGTTGGTGATCATACCCACTGGCTTTCCGCCGTATTCGAGAACCACGACCCGATCCACCTCCTCATCCCACATCATCTGCAGGATATGGCTGAGCGAGTGGTGTCTGTGGACAACCGCAACAAAGTCGGACATAATCTCGCTGGCGCATATATCAGAGGTTAACTGAGAAAAATATTCGATCATATCCCGTTTGGTGATGATCCCACATAGATCTCCTCTCACACCATCACGAACCGCAAGACTGCCGACACCGTTCTCAAGCAGCAGTTCAGATGCCTGCCACAGGCTGGCGTCAGGATATATGCTGATCAACGACTTTGTCATGACCAGCTGCACAGGAATCTGATCGATTGGACGTCTCCGCCACTGCGGCTCTGCCTGATCGAGTCTGCGCCCGATATCGGATTCGGTGAGCATGCCTACCGGTTCGTCGTGCAGTATTACAAGGAGCCTGCTGATCCTGTGGCGGAGCATCAGATTGCGCGCCCTTGAAATTGGCTCTCCTGGTGTAATTGCATACACTGGAGCACTCATTATGTCCTTAACTTGCATAGCTCATTGTCTTGATGTGGTGAGTACCTGAACAAAATCTCTTTCCGTCAACATTCCAGTAAGAACACCGTCGTCGATGATTGGAAGCGAACCTACTCTGTTTTCAGCCATCATCTCGGCAGCATCGCCAATATCCCGATCTGACGTGGTCCAGACAACATCCCGGGTGACAAGCGTCTTTATAGGCACAATGAGCGCATCATCGATGCCGGTTGCTCCCTTTGTCAGTGCCTCGCCGCTGCCAAGGAACCGCAGTATATCAAAAGCAGTGACGATTCCGAGCAGGATATCGTTCTTGACGACCGGGATGCGTCTGAATCCGTTATCGATCATCAGTTTACCAGCAGTCCCGATATCAGCATCCGGCCCAATAGTCATCACATTCGTTGACATGTAATCGGCTATACTGGCGCCGATCTTGATGCCTGCGACCGTCTGCATGAAATCCTGTTCGGTCACGATTCCAGAGACTCGCTCATCCTTGTCCAGGACCGGCAGGGATCCGATGTTCTTCTCTTTCATTATTTTCAGAGCGTCCTCGATTGAGGAGTCTGTGTGCAGGTACGCAACATCGGTCTCCATGATCTCGCGTATCTCCTCGTTGACCGCAGCCAGTATGTTGCCATCGAACCGGTTGGTGACAAGAGAATGCCTCGGTCCGCCGCACAGAAAATCAACGATGTTCCTGCATACGATGATGCCTCTTAATTGCTGCGTGCCTGCATCAGCGATCGGGATTCTTCTGAATCCATGGTTCAGCATCGTTTTGACGGTGCTCATGATCGTTGTGGTCGGCGGAACCGTCACAACTTCCTCTGTCGCTATTGCGAGTATGTCACCATGGTGCGCAACTGCATGTGCGTTAATCTTATCGCCGCCTCGATCCAGTGCGCCCCCTACCATCGTTATGCGCGGTTTCGTTGTCTGTTGTCTTTTCATTACATCACCAATCAAATCACGTGTGATCATGCATTATCACAGTGTATTTAAAGCTTGCTACACTTGTACCACCAATCACCTCTTACGGATCATGCAGTGTGTGGTAAGATGTCCAATCATTTAAAGGTATTGGACGGGTTGGGGTTGTCAACTTACACTACCAACGCCAACACCCAAAACCAACACCTAACACCACATCTATATCGGTGTAACATAGAGAGTGGAAGACTACCAAGTTTGAGAAGGAGGTACCCGGATTAAGCAGATTGCACTGATCACAGATGATTTCTCGCTCCACCAATCGATCATCTCTGAGATACGGTCGAGAAATCTTAAGATTGCGACGTTTCGAGTCGGTGAAGAGATACCTGTACACATCGGAGTTGTAATCACCACTGAGCCGGAGACCGGCGCGATCAACTTCGATTCTGATCACACCGTTGTAGTAAGTCCCGCGGAGCGTGCCGACGCGATCGTGGATCGCGCGATTATGAAACTGCGGGATATCAAAGACGTTAGCATCATCATAGGAATCGATCCGGGTGAGCGCACAGGCGTTGCTGTGCTCGCTGGAACTGAAGTGATCTCTACCCACTGCGTCCCGATGGCGGATGTCTACCAGACTGTGCTTCGAATCATGGAGTCCGTGCATCCAGGGCACGTGATCATCCGCATCGGACACGGAGCACGGCTGATCAGAACCCAGATCGTCAATTCGCTGACCAAACTCGGAACGTACATAGAACTGGTGGATGAGACCGGAACCACTCCGGCAAAGGGAAGGGATGCCGATATACGTGCGGCAATCAGAATCGCACATCTGAAAGGCACGCCGATTGGGAAAAAGTTCATAACTCCTACGATTGGAGAGATTCGGTCGATTCAGGATCAGAGCAGGGGGAAAACAGGAGGCGAACTGACGATCTCGCGTGCTCTTGCCGAAAAGGTTGCCACCGGTGAATTGATCCTTGAAGATGCGATTTTGATACAGAAAGGAGAGAAATGAAACCTTGACAAACGCATCTGTCCGACAAAACTTTATACCGACGAATAGTTAACTATTACAGTAACAAAATACGCAGTTACACAAGATACGTAATCACGGTGGTTGTAAATGGGCATAATTAAAAAGATTAGAAAGAACCTCTCTTCGGCGTTTAATAAGATATTCAAGCGTGGAAAGATACGCAGGATCGGCATATACGGTCCTCCGAACGCTGGCAAGACCACGCTTGCGAACAGGATCGTGCGGGACTTTACAGGGGATGTGGTCGGCTCGGTCTCTGATATTCCGCACGAGACGAGAAGGGCGCACCGCAGGGAAGGTGTAACCATCGAGTCAAACGGTGCTTCCATCACGCTGGATATCGTGGACACTCCAGGGCTTGCGACGAAGATCGATTTCCAGGATTTCATGGCAAAGGGACTTTCCGAGGACGAATCGAGGCGGCGGGCAAAGGAAGCCACTGAAGGGGTGATCGAGGCGGTAAGATGGCTCGACGATCTCGAAGGTGTGATCCTGGTGATGGATGCGACCGAAGATCCGTTCACACAGGTAAACGTAACCGTGATCGGCAATATGGAGGCGCGCAAGCTCCCGCTCCTGATCGCTGCAAACAAGATCGATCTTGACAATTCCGCGCCTTCCCGCATCAAAAGCGCGTTCCCGCAGCATCCGATGGTGCCGATCTCGGCGCTTACTGGCAACAACATCGATGTCCTGTACGAGAAGATCGCAGAACATTTCGGGTGATTTCGATGAAAGGCATACAAATGGATCTGGTCTCATCGGATAAACTCGATCGGCTCACATCGGTTGAGAAGATTCGTATGATCCTTGATGGCGTGGAGAACGGAAAGATCATCGTCCTTGAGAGGGGGCTAACTCCGCAGGAGGAGACGAAGCTAATCGAGGCGACGATGACAAAGATCACCCCGGGCGAGTTTGCTGGCATCGAGATCGAGAGCTATCCCGGAGCTGTGCATCAATCGTGGTTCGACAAACTGCTCAAGAAGCCGATCGACCGAGCCCGCTTGACCGTGATTGGACCTGCCGATCAACTGAAGATGCTGAAGCGGGACCGGGACGTGATCAGCGCGATGGTCTCTGCGAGGTGAAGGGGGCGGGGGTTTTGTAGGGTTGAGGCAGAGGGATGTGTGGTGAAGTGGGTTCCGATATAACACCATGTACTATACACCGGCACCTTGCCCTTCAGAACATTGCTTCTTTTGGTCACAACGTCGTATACGGAAACGTTATCCAAAATTCTCCATACGAAGAAGGAAAACACTGGCAATAGGAGGAATATCATGTCTTCAACAGTTCTGAGCCAAATCGAAAGAACAATCAGCCACCTATCTTATGACGAACAGTTATGGTTGATCGAACAACTTGCCCATAACCTACGAAAAGTAGAAAGCGATTCAGTTGAACAAACTGCTTTTGAGAGCCGGCTTGCTGAGATGGCAACGGATCCCGAGATTCAAGCCGAGTTGCAAGAGATCGATAGAGAGTTTGCCGCAACGGAAGCGGATGGATTGGAGAGTTGACAATGACTGTTCATCGCGGAGAGATATATTTTGTCAACTTGAATCCTGTTAAAGGACGAGAGCAAGCAGGACAGCGTCCAGTTTTGGTTTTGTCTGTAGATGCCATCAATAAACTGCCTCTTGTGGTCACGGTTGTTGTTGGGACAAAGGGCGAAAACGTTTCCCGCGATTATCCAACAAACGTCCGCATATCTCCGGAAGAAAGTGGTCTGCCGATGGAGACGATCTTCCTATGCTTTCAGATTCGCTCATTGGATCCCAAACGGTTTTCCGAAAAACCGGCAGGCAAACTTTCAGATAAGGTGTTGAAAAGTATTGAGATATCCGTTCGTCACTGTCTCGGTCTGTAACAAATGAGAGGATCGGTATCATGTGGAAAGATCCCTTATCTGCTCAATAAAAAATTCTGTGGCTACAAGTTCAAATTTCATTGCAGGGCTTTGACGATATCATCATGGTCTCTTATTTTGCCTTTCTCAATGGATGCCGACAATAGTTTTTCGATCAGATCGATCTCTTTGCCGGAGAATGTTTCATCATATTTGGTATCCCTAAAGATTTTATCCCGGATCGCCTCAAGAATAAATTCCTGAATATTTCTGTATCCATAATTATCAACATACTATTGGTATTTAATGGTATCTTTTGCTTTTATGTTTCCAAATTTCGGCGCTACATTTAAATTTATGCGCCAATCCGCTCACCCACCACTGCCTCCACCAATTTCTCGCCGTCGGTCCGCGATTGTTTTAGTTTTGATTCGAGGTCGTCGCAGAGCGCCATGAGCTGGTCAACTTTGGCGACGATGCGGCGCTGTTCTTGGAATGAAGGCAATGGAAATGGATTACCAGCAAAATAATCCCTTGGAATACGTTTTTGTCCCGCAGTACCCGTCATTCTTTCAATTCCTTCCGTTAGAAATTGTGGAGATCTCAGATACAAAAGTACATAATCTGGATTAACAGATTCGTTTAACAATGGTCTAAAAACATGCAATTCTGTTGTGCCAGCTCCTAAACCGTTTAATAATCCACGCATTACAGCAGATTTACCATTCTGGAAACACGGGGTAATTTTTGCAAGAACAACATCTTCCTCTGCAAAATGAGTGAAGCCTGTCTTTATTTTCCTCCAAGGTCGTCTTTCTGAACTAACGGGTGTGCTATAAGTTTCAGAGATTAGCGCCATGGGAATAAATGATGCATCCATATCATCTTTTGCTTTATTTCTTGGATTAATAACCCCAATATCAAAAAGGCGTGTCCATTTCCAATTTACAGGTAATTCATAAGGATTTTCGAAATCGTTCAAAGACAAGGGCTTTGGTTTTCTGATCTTCTTCTCCTTAATCAACCGTTCCTTCTCAACCTTAATCCGCTCCAGTAGCACCGCTGCCGACTCATCATTCGGATCCTGCGGCACAAGCTTGCCCTGCACCGCCAGTTGCAGTATAGCCTTGCGAAGCTCGCCCACGTTCTCAGGAGCATCATAGAGCAGGTCGAAGTTACCGCAGATGCGCTGCCAGTGGTGGGCGAACTCGTCCGACTCGTGGGCGGTCAGCAGCCTATCAAGCGCGGCGCTGTTGAGGCGCAGGCGGGCTTCTTGCTTCTTCTGCTGCCGGGCTTCCAGTTCGTCGCAGAGTGCCATGAGGTGGTCAACTTTGGTGACGATGCGGCACTGTTCATTGAGGGGCGGTAAGGAAGTGATTAACTGATAAGCCTCGTTTCGATTTACACCAGGTTTAATCCCTTTTCCTAATGTCTCCAGTTTCAATGATTTTAATAATATAAAAGCAAAATTCAAATTTATGCTATCTGGAGGTATGAGATAATAACTCACATCTGTTGGCCATGATGGTTCAGAACTAATGTTTAATGCACCTGCAGAACCTTTTCGGCCTACAATAATCGCTGGTTCATCAATTAAAAAATTATCATGGTAGCCTACAATTCCATTCGATCCATAGACTGGATATTCGCCGTATTGGTTTCTTTTAGACTTTGGAAGATTTTTGCCATATTCAAGTGTCACAATCTCTCCCAAACGCACCCATTCCCATAATTTGGGCGATTCGTAAAGAGTATCATCTTTATTAATTTTCGGCAAAGATTTCTTCATTTTATTGTTTGCCGTTCCAATCCTCTTCAACAACACCGCCGTCGGTTCATCATTCGGGTCTTGCGGCACAAGCTTCCCCTGCACTGCCAGTTGCAGTATAAGCTCGCGCAGTTTCTGCACACCATCCGGCGTATCAGCAAGCAGCCCGAAATTATCAAAAAACGTCTCAGGATTCATACTTTCATTCCGCCAAGCGCATCCACAAGTTCATCCCTGAGCTTGTTGCGGGTATCACCAATATCATATAGCAACTGCTGGTAGTCTTGCAGTAATTCATCAGGGTCGCCGTGGCTTGCATCCTCAACATTCGGGTTCTTTATATCCAGATTGTAGCCATTGCTCTTGATCTCCTCAACAGAAACCTTCCATGCAAAATCATTTTCAACACGCTCACCCCACCATGCCTTCTCAGGAGCAAACTCCTCTATGCGCAGGGGTTTTGTCTTGGAGTAGGACTTGTACCCTTCTGGATAGGGATGTTCATAATACCAGACTTCTTTTGTAGGCTCGCCTTTGGTGAAAAAGAGCAGATTAGTTTTAATTGGAGTATAAGGGTTAAACACACCGTTCGGCAGGCGCACAATGGTATGCAGGTTGCACTTCTCAAGCAACTCCTCCTTGATGCGGGTCTTTACACCCCCTCCAAACAGCGTCCCGTCAGGCAGGACAATAGCACCGCGCCCGCCGTCTTTTAGCAGATGCACGATAAGCACAAGGAATAGGTCAGCGGTTTCTATCGTGCGATAAGCTGCCGGGAAGTTGGATTCGATGCCGTCCTCCTCCATCCCGCCAAAAGGCGGATTGGTGACAATGACATCCAACCGCTCCTTAAGCCCGTAATCACGCAGAGGTCGTGCAAGGGTGTTATCATGCCGGATTTGCGAAGGGTCTTCAATGCGGTGCAGAAGCATGTTTGTTACACAGAGAAGATGAGGAAGCGGCTTTTTCTCCACACCGGAAATTGACTTTTGAAGTATTGCTTCATCTTCGATGCTGTTCACATAGTTTTCGCGCACATGGTCAATGGTCGCAGTCAGAAAACCACCAGTCCCACAGGCAGGGTCAAGCATCTTTTCGCCAAGCTTCGGGTCAACCATGTCAACCATGAACCGGGTAACAGCGCGGGGTGTGTAAAACTCCCCTGCATTGCCTGCGCTTTGGAGGTCTTTTAAGATTTGTTCGTAGATGTCCCCAAAAAGGTTCATGTCATCGGTTTTGTTGAAATCGATCTCGTTTATCTTATTGATGACCTGTCGCATGAGAGTGCCGGATTTCATGTAGTTGTATGCATCCTCAAACACGCTGCGGACTACAAACCCATGCCGATCCCCCTCAGCGACAAGAGACAAATCCTTTAACGTCTTGAACAGGTCATCATTCACAAAATCCAGCAATTCATCACCAGTAATGCCCTCCGGGTCAGCCGCCCAATTGCACCAGCGCAGCCGATCAGGGATTGGTGATACATAATCATCATCCATCAACTCGTATTCTTTTTCGCGATCATCGAAAATCTTTAGGAAAATCATCCACACAAGCTGATACGCTGGGCGTCGCCATCCACGCCAGCATCCTTTCTCATTATATCCTGAATCGTTTTGATGGTAGTGCTGATAGACATCGTTTTATTCCTTTTTCGCAATTGACGAGTTATAAGAATTAAGCCTCTGCCATATATATCTGTGCCGCCAGTCCCCGAACCGCTGCAAGGTAATTATCTTTTCCGCCAAAGAGATCAACAATCTCAATCGGAGTGCCAAGTTGATTAATGGGTTGTATCCTGAGTGCATCCATGCTCTCAATATTCTCAATACCCTCATCAGCATACTTATCCAGTAGCGCATCAAGAACAGCGCGGGCACGTTCGCCGTACTCTGTGAAGTAGTTGCTTTTACGAACCTGTTTAGCCCGCTCCTGTCGGCTGAGGGGCGGTTGATCAAATGCTACGTGGCAGATCAGGTCAAACGGGTCATAGCCCTTGCCCACATGTTTTTCCAATTCTTCAAACATCACGCCATGTTCTTCAAGTTCCCTGATGACTGCTAACTTTTGTTCTGCCCCACCCCAGTAATTAAGAAAAGAGTCCAGTGAAGTGAAATCCATAATAGTGAAGAAATACTTATCAAAATCCTCATTGATACGCGTCCCCCTGCCGATAATCTGTTTAAACTGGGACATGGACTGGATACGCTGATCAAGGACTATGAGCTTACAAGTCTGCACATCAACCCCCACTGCTAATAGTTTGGATGTGGTAGCAATAACAGGATACTGGCTCTCTGGCAGGATGAAATTGTCAAGTTCTGCTTTACCTTCCGGGCTATTGCTTGTAATCTTCATGATGTACTTACTATTTTGTGCCGCAAGATAGCCATTTTCATTAACAAGCGCATGACGCATCCGCTCAGCATGGTCCATATTTTCACAGAACACAATGGTTTTGTCATAACGGTTTGTCGCCTTCAAAAACTCTGTAATCTTCTTAGCCACTAACTGGGTGCGTTGTTCAAGCACAAGATCCCGGTCGAAGTCTTTCTGATTATAGATACGATCTTCAATCTCCTGCTTGTACTTATCTTGCTTTCCCTTTTCCGGACGCCAGCCCATGAGATCTTTGTCCAGATCAAACCGTATCACTTTATACGGCGCCAGAAAGCCATCTTCGATTCCCTGTTTAAGTGAATACGTGTAGATCGACTCACCAAAGTAGTGGATGTTAGAAACATACATTGTTTCTTTTGGTGTTGCAGTCATCCCAATGTGGGTTGCAGATGAAAAGTATTTGAGGATTTCATGCCATGCCGAATCCTCCGCAGCACTCCCACGGTGGCATTCATCCACCACAACAAGATCGAAGAACTCCGGCGAGAATTGCTTGTAAATGTTCTTCTCTTCCTCCGTTCCCGTAACCGCTTGATAGAGAGATAGGTAAATCTCATAAGACTTGTCCACCTGACGATTTTTGATCTTTGTCATCGCCTTGCCAAAGGGTTTGAAGTCATTCGTCCGTGTTTGATCGACCAGAATATTACGATCCGCAAGGAACAATATTCGTTTTTTAATCCGAGATTTCCACAAACGCCAGATTATCTGAAAAGCAGTATAAGTTTTTCCGGTTCCTGTAGCCATTACCAGAAGAATCCGATCTTGTCCTTTGGTTATAGCTTCAACAGTTCGGTTAATGGCGGTTTGTTGGTAGTATCGTGGTGCTTTGCCGCTGCTATCAGTATAATAATCGTGAGTGATGATTTTATTGGTCGAACCATCTATTCCTTTCCGTGCACAATACCGCTGCCATAAATTTTCAGGTGAAGGAAAAGCATGGAGCATAATCTCCTGCTCTATTTGACCAGAAGTGGCAGTGCGATCATGTTCCAAGAAAGCGTCACCATTCGAGCTATAGACAAAAGGAACATCCAACATTTCGGCGTAGACAAGACCCTGTTGCATACCATCGCCAACGCTATAATTATTATTTTTTACCTCAATTACGCCAATGGGAATATTGGGTTTATAATAAATTATGTAATCCGCTCGTTTAGGCTTCGCCCTTGATGAACGCTGTCCTTTTACTATCACTCTGCCTCTGGTGAAGGTAACTTCTTCCCGGAATTGGGTATTTAAGTCCCACCCCGCTTGAAGGATAGCGGGAGTGATATATTTGGTGCAAATATCACGCTCGCTTAAGTCTTTTTTATCAATTGGTTCCATCGAATATCATCCCTTTTAACTTCCGTAGAGGACGTATCTCGATTGTTTGCAAATAATATTTATGAACTGCACTCTATTTAACTTTTTGTGGCGCCCGCTCAGATCATGCCAGACGTCAGGAACACGCCAAGCACAACCAGAATTATTCCGGTCGCCAGCCGTATCAGGGCTCTTTTCTCCTTCCTGAACCGGTCTACCTTTGTGGGGCTTAACCCGACGACGATAGCGGTTCCGATTATCAGTAGCGGGAGGATCACGCCAAAATTATACACGCATAAATATACCATCCCTTCAAGTTCCGCTTTCTGTACCGCGATGAGGTTTAGTATCGTCAAGTAGATAGCGCCCACACACGGTGCTTTCACAAGCGAGAATAGGGCACCCAGACCCAGTGCAGAGAGGACACTATTCTCCTTGACCATCCGTTCCATCACGCCTTTCATAAACCTGGAACTCTCGAAGAGTGATTTCGCCTTCATTTTTATGTAAAAGTAGTCGTAGATGTGCATGATGCCCAGTGCTATGGTGATCGCGCCGAGAACAAGGTTTAATGAGCTCAAATCGTTTGCAAATGACAAAAGCCCGATTCCGGTCAGGAGATACACCAGAAATATCCCGAAAGAGAAGATAACAATGAATTTCATGACCTCGAGCTTCTTCCCGGTATTCGATAATATCATCGCCGCCATGAAAGCCACCACCGCAAAGAGGCACGGATTTGCCCCTGCCACGAGTCCTGCCAGAAACACCGTAAACAAGGTCAGTGCTACCGCTATACGGATGATCACCGTATTTGAAACCACACTTTTCTCTGTGCCCCCGCTTCGGTAGAGTATCTGCGCTCCTTCTATCTTATGATTTCCCGAGTGCGCTTTCGGATCGACACGAGCCGCATAAGTTATGTTTTTCGTCCCTCCCGGAGTCAGTGTCCCGTTCCATGAAGTTTCACCTTCTATTATGCTGAAAAAATCAGGATAACTATCGACCAGGATCACATCCGTCGTTATATTCTTCTTGTTTGCCATAGAGACCGTTACCGTAACGTTCTCGCCGGGATTTAACTTTACAGGACTTATCTCCTTATATACTTCGATCTCTGGCTCATAAAGCGCGTTATTTATCGAACTTACAAGAAGACCCTCCAGTTTTGAGAGATTGTTTCCGTAATCGCTGTACAATATGATCTCTCTCTCCTGCACCACTATCGAAGGGATTTCAACGATCCCGTATCCGTCCATCATCTCAATTCCGGTAGCCGTGTTGGAATTGTATTCGCTAACGAGTATCCGGTCCCCGAACTGCCCTTCGATCCGATCCAGCACCTCATCAGCATCCTTGCAGTGCGAACAATCCGGATCAAAGAAGACTATTATACTCGCTTGCCCGGCTGCTGTAGCTGTAAGCGTTGCTACCAAAAATGCGGCGATGATCACAGCCGCAGCAATCTTCATGCACCTATAGCCAGCCATGCGCCTACTGTTTCAGGACAACACTGTGTGTCGAGTTTCCTACCGTAACGTTGCCGTAAACCACGGACGCGTTGAAATGATATGTTCCCTCGGATATGCCTGAGCAGGATGAGCACGCAGGCATCGTGTATGCGAACGTCACATTGTTAAGCCCGCGGGTGAGGTTTGTCGTGGCTTCCTTAAAGAGCATGTTCCTGCCATTCTTGTTCGCGATCCCTGACACATTGGCATAGACCCCGCTCACATCTGTTGCGGATTTGAGCACCACTGTGATATTCATGATCTCGCCTGAGTGGTATGTGCCATTCTCTGTGGTTACGTTCTCGATCTCCACCGAATCGGCGATGGGTGTGGTTACGCATCCAGCGAGCAGCACTACCGCACAGATCAAAACTCCTGCGGTTATCAGTCTTTTTATATGTTTCATCTGTTCATGTTTGTCGTCTTCAGACATAATTAACCCCCTTCTCTTGTTTATGCACCATGATGCTTATTTGACCTTTAATATACCTCCTTCAACCAATTGTTTCCTCGCACTCACTAAACTCTCAAGACCGAGTGTCGATCTAATCTTCGCATCAATGTTTTCGTATCTCATAGATTCTGTTCATGTTTGTGAACCACACTGCATTGCATACACAGCAATGTATTGTGCCCGCATTCGCTATACTCGAACTGGAGCGTCGTATGCATAATCCCGAATCGCCTGACCAGTGCGTCGTTGATTTGATCCCGTATCGCATCTGCACTGCTGCAAGTGATATCATCGACCAGCACGTGGGCACTCATCGAAGTGATCTCGGGATTGATGCACCACACATGCAGATCGTGCACTCCTGATACTCCTTCAACACTCGAGATCGTTTCTGCAACCTCATCCAGGTCAATTCCGGCAGGAGTACCCTCCATCAGGATATTCACCGATTCCCTGATCAGACCGATCCCCCCGATCACGATGATTCCACAGATTACGACGCTTATCACCGGATCTATGACATACCACCCGGTCCACCAGATCAGAATGCCGCCTGCGATGACGCCAACTGATGCAAGCGCATCACCAAGCACATGGTACATCGCCGCTCTCAGGTTGATATTGGTGCCGCTGCCCCGCAGATAGTATGCTGAAAGGAGGTTTGCAGCCAGTCCCACAAACGCAATCGCCATCATCTCAAGGCTTTTTATTTGCTCCGGGTTCTGGATTCTATGGTATGCCTCAACGAGAATGAGCGCAGATATTGCAAACAGCATGACCCCGTTAACAAGGGCTGCAAGAATCTCACTCCGGTGGTATCCATACGTTTTCGTGGGAGTTGCCGGCTTAAGCGAGATCCGCATCGCAAACCAGCTCAAGAGAAGTGCGATTACGTCTGTGAATACATGAGCGGCATCGCTCAGGAGAGCGAGACTGTTCGTCCACACGCCACCAACCAGTTCAACGATCAGAATGGACGCGGTTATGCCGATCGCATACTTAAGCCCGGAACCGCGATTGCTGTGATTGTGATGTGTAGACATGATCAACCAACCTCACTTACTCGATTGTACATCTTTCGCTAAGCACCTCCAACCCACGGCAGAAGATAATACAACCCGAAAGCAACAAGAAGCACACCAGCCGCCTTCTTAAACCATATCCCAAGATGTGCCGTCTTCTCTGCATAAGTCTTCACCCCGACCGCGCCGCTTGCAATAAACGGTATCGGGGCTCCAAGCGCCATGCCGTAGGCAAGCATCAGCACCAGACCGTGTGCGATGTCTGCCTTCACCGCGACCATGGTGAGGAGCGCAATCAGAATCGGCGTGCTGCATGGATAGATCGCAAGCCCGAATAGGATGCCCAGGGCCAGTGCGCCAAGGATCCCGTGCTTGACCAGCCGGTCCCTTGCCGCTCTTAGCATATTGTGTCCTGCTGCCATGTTGAGATTGATCACATCGAGCATGAGAAGCCCGACTACTATCAGCACAGGTCCCATGATGATACCAGCCGCAAGCCCTGAGTACGCCTGCACTGTGCTGCTTGCATGAATACCGATTAATGCGGCAGAGACGCCCATCGCAGCGTAAGTGATCGATCTGCCGGTGATAAATGCAAGACCCGCAAGAAAACCCCGGATCCAGCCTGTTGAGACTTTATCATCATCTTCTGCGCCCGTGATATATCCTATGATCAGGAGATCAATTGTCAGGGCGCACGGCTCAATCGAGACCACAAATCCAGCCAGAAGTACAGTGGCAAGACTAAGATCCATTCAGCAGCGCCTCATCGATCTTTTTCCGCATCTCCTCCGCGAAACGATCAGGATCATTATAGTATTTTAATGCATCAGAATATAGCTCATGATTGATATATACCGATACATATCTGACACCATACTCTGCCGCGGTCTTTCGATCAATCTCTGCGTTCACCTCTCGAAACGTGATCGTCCCATTCGCCACCTCGCCACTGTAGTACGTGTGCAAGACCTCCTCCAGCAACTGCCCTGTTACAATACAACTGGTGCACCGGCGCGTCCCGTGGAAGAGAACGATCTCGACCGCGGGTTCGGTCTGGTTTTCCTTGCTTTCAGAATCTCCGGGTGTGGCCAAGATGGCGGAGTCGTTTGCATCTGGCGCCGCATCGTCTTCCATGACACACGCCATGGACAGGCTCGAGAGCAGTACGATCGCAACAAATAATATATATTTATTTTTGTTCATATCTTTCACTCAAATTGCTCTCAACCGAATTTCATGCCGTTGTACACTCCTTATCCCTGTAAAATTTCCTATATTCCTTCAGTAGCGGCTCAGCATACGCGCCGACCGCATCCGCTGGAATATAATTGTAAAACGATGCCAGATCTACGATCTCTTCACCATCGACATCGCCGGGACTCTTTCCAGAGTTGTACAACTCTTCAAAGACCCGGTCCAGATTTGCAAGACCGACAGTGGCATCCCCGATATTTACAAGCGTCCGCTTCACATCTCTTGGAGAACAGCAACTACATCCACCTACCATTGTATCGCCTCACTTATATGCTTGAACTTGAATACTGCTGAGCTTCCCTGTAAGTCTGTCGTCCATTCCGGGCTCGCAAAAAGGGTGCTTGGCAACGATCGTAACATCTCGGAAACCCGCTTTCGTAATCGTGTCCAGATATTCCTGCGTCTCCACGGCTCCTGCGATACATTCTGTCCACGAGTCAAAGCTCTGCCTGATATCCTCGGGGAGTTCTCCTTCGGTTACAATGTCAGATATAAGAACCCTGCCATCCGGCTTTAAAACCCTGAATACCTCCTTGTAGGTGGCCAATTTATCGGGGGAGAGATTGACGACGCAGTTACTTATGACAACGTCGATAGAATCGTCCTCAACAGGCAAGTTCTCTATTTCGCCTGCCCTGAACTCAACATTCTTGTAGCTGCCTACCCTCGCGTTCACTCTTGCCTTTTCAAGCATCTCAGACGTCATATCCACGCCGATAACGTTCCCGTTCTCACCGACTTTTTGGGCTGCAAGAAAAACATCCACGCCTCCGCCAGAACCAAGGTCTAAAACGGTTTCGCCTGCTTTTAATTCTGCCAGTGCTGTCGGGTTGCCGCATCCAAGTCCCATCACAGATCCTTCCGGGATATTTCTGATCTCTGCCTCCGAATACCCTATCGATTTCGCATGTTCGACAATGCCTGTGTTGCAGTTACAACATGAGCAACAAGAATCCTCGTTTGATGCAATACTGGCATATCGATCCTTTACAAATTGTTTAATCTCTTTTTCATTCTTCATGATTCCACCTCGAATTTCAGTCTAATTTCACATCTTCGATCTGATGATCGCTTCCAGTTTCTTTTCATTTGGCGCCTTGCCGACGACCGCGATCTCGTCGTTGACGACAACAGTCGGGGTCATCATGATCCCGTACTTATCGCCTTCTTCACTGAGAGCGCTGTACTTTTCAACAACAACGCCCGCTCCGATCCGCTCTGAAACTTTCTTTGCGGTGTCATGAGCCACCTTGCATTTGGCGCAAGGGGGATCTGATCCGAATACCTTTACAATTACATCCATATTCTTATCTCCATATAGTATTTCCAGCCACAAATCCTGCGGTGGTAGCAAGGATTACAGTGAGTGTGATATAGACTGATGCCTTCCTGACGCCCATCACACGGCTGATCACGATCATGTTCGGAAGTGAGAGCGCAGGTCCCGCAAGAAGCATCGTAAGCACAGGTCCCGGCCCCATCCCGAGCCGGGTGAGCGAGTCTATGATCGGGACCTCAGTGAGTGTCGCAAAGTACATCAATGCCGCTGCAACCGACGCTATCAGATTACTCTGTATCGAGTTTCCGCCAACAAATCGCACAACAAGGTCTGATGGTACCATTTCAACGATTATACCTGCAAAGAACACACCCACCAGCAAAAGCGGGAATATCTTCTTTGTGAGATCCCATGTCTCGTACATCCAGTCGTGGAGCTGTTCATCATCAAACCACTTTCTTGAGACGTAGACCGTCAGAAGCACCAGCGGTCCAATGATCAGTCCGCGCCACAGCCACGCCTCGATGACGCCACCGAGAACAAGGATGGCGAGGAGAAGCATGAAGATAGTGGTCTGGTGCAGCGGGTTGATCTCGCTCTCGCCGGCAGCCGAGATCATCCGGCTCTTCGATCCATCCTCGCTTCGGAAGACCGTAGCCATCACGAGCCCTATGACAATTGAGATGCCGACAGCCGCCACCGCACGGGCAGCGCCGATCTCAAAGCCGAGTATCTGTGCAGTGTAGACGATTGCGAGCATGTTGATCGCGGGCGCTGCGAATAGGAACGTTGACGCAGGACCGATGCCAGCGCCCCGTTTGTAGATTCCGGCAAAGAGCGGCAGCACCGTGCAGGAACAGACCGCAAGAAGCACGCCGCTTACCGATGCCACGCTGTACGAGATGTATTTTGGCGCATCGGCTCCGAAGTAGCGCAGCACGGACTCTTTCGAAAATAGCGATGCGATGGCGCCTGCAAGGAAAAACGCAGGCACAAGACACATCAGTACGTGCAGCGCCAGATACTCACGGAGGGTATCAAGCCCGATCAGCAGCAGTGATTCAACGGTCATCCTTCACCTTCTCAGCCATCGCTGGCACGAGCAACACAGGACATGAGGATGTTCTAAGGACCTTGTCTGCAACACTTCCAAGCAGAGCACGCGACAGCCCGCCAACGCCATGAGTACCCATCACGATCATCCCAATCTTCTCTGATTTAGCGAGATCTATGATCTCAGGGCATGGG
>CBDAFH010000062.1:0-6146 GCA_965195165.1 uncultured ANME-2 cluster archaeon
GATTGATTAGATATTCGCCGATCGATTCTCCTTTTAACCTATATGCATCTGATTTTCCTTTGTTAAATTCCCTTGTCATTTCATCCAATCGTTCTTTGAGTTCTGGGGTTTTAATTTCTTTTTCGATTTCTTCATAACAGCGATTCAATTCATCAATCAAAACATCGTGGGAATAAAACATACCATTTAAATTAGAGAATTTATTAAGAATATCCTGTAATGCCCCACCACTTTTTCCACAAAATAAATATCTTCCAGCTCCATATCGCTTATTGCAGAACAATCTTCCAAGTCCAGAATCAAAGCCACAACCTCCTGATGTATAGCGGTGCCAAAAAATCTTTTTGTTTTGAATCGCATCAATTTCGGATTCAATATGCTCTATTGCTGGTGTTAGAACCTCTCGCACTTCTTCTGAAACTTTATTTCTTTCTCTGTCTTTGATCATTAATCTTGTCTGTTTTCTTATTTCATATGCATACAATACAGTTATTAAAACCAAGGCTGTTACAAGGGCAATATTACTTATTGTATTAATTGCATCCCAATTCAATTGTCCGTTATTATAAAAAATTTCTGTATAATTCATAAGAATCTTTTTTTAACCCTGTTAAAAATGATTTTCCTAAATTTCAGTCGCTTATCTGAGCACTGCAGTCACCAAACCCCGCACTTAACCCTTCGTTCCATATACAACAATTCAGAACTCATCTTACATAAACCCCCTGTGGACCGGACTGCCCACACCGCAAGCCGTGCCCCCCTCCGACGCTTATCCCTCGCCGCGCTCT
This sequence comes from uncultured ANME-2 cluster archaeon, assembly GCA_965195165.1. Taxonomy (GTDB): domain Archaea; phylum Halobacteriota; class Methanosarcinia; order Methanosarcinales; family Methanogasteraceae; genus Methanogaster_A. The sequence continues at coordinate 792 of CBDAFH010000062.1, forward strand.
ATGATCGAGTTAACCCTCGCATCAAACGCCTCCTGAAGCTTACCTGCATCAGGACCGCCGCCCTGTGCAAGATCCGGCTTTCCACCGCCGCTGCCGCCGATCTCTTTACAGGTCTCGCGCACGATCGCGCCTGCATCAAATCCGCTCGCTCGTGCATCGCTGCCGACCGAGACCACGACCTTTCCACCACCACGAGTGCTGCCCATGAATGCGATCATATCCGGAATCTCGCGCATCGCGCCTGCGATCTTGATCAGTTCCTGCATATCGGAATCTGCGCTGATGTACGACGCAACCCTGACGTCACCTGCCGATCTTGCGCTTGCAACCATGTTACCTGCGAGTGCGGAGGCAAGCTCCTCCTTTAGACGCGTGTTCTGCTTTGAAAGTTCCTTCCACTCGGTAAAGAACCGGTCTGCCGTATCAGGGAGTTTTTCAGGAGGTACCCGAAGGATAGAACACGCTGATTTCAGGATATTATCCCGCGCCTGTGATGCAAGCACTGCTGCCGCTCCAGCAGCAAACTCGATCCGCTCGACGCCGTCTTGTATCCGCTCGGTGTGCAGCAGCTTGATCTGCCCGATCATGCCGGTGTACCTGAGATGCGTCCCGGCACACGCCTCCACGTCATCGCCTACCCTAACGACCCTGATATCGCTTCCCGGCGGGACGCCACCCTGATACAGGACAAATCCGAACTCTTTCTCGGCATCTATCCGGTCCATCAACTCGGTATAGACGCGCCGGTTCTTCACAACCTCTTCGTTTGCAAGCCGCTCGATCTCAGCAAACTCCTCATCCGTGATCCGTTTGAAATGCGTTATATCAAGACGCGCTTTCGTCTCTGACTTCTGTGCACCGGTCTGCCACACATGATCCCCGAGAACTGCCTTTGCGCAGTGGTTCACAATGTGCGTGGCTGTGTGGTGCTGGGTATGTGCGAACCTCCGCTTCGAATCGATCGTTCCGCTGACGATATCACCTTTCTTTACCATATACGTCAGGTCTTCTTCCGGTTCGTCAACCTCATGCAGGATGGTCCCGTTCGCAGACTGTACATCGACCACACGAAGAACAAGGTCTGGCGCTGCGATTGTTCCATGATCTGCTGGCTGTCCGCCGCCTTCAGGATAAAATAACGTCTGGTCAAGGACGACATGGTTATCGAAGACGTCGAGCACCACCGCCTCGAATGTTATGCCAGACGGCTCATCATAGTATAAGCGTAACGTTTTCGGAAGGAATTTCAGCCGGTCTGCATACTCTGCATAAGGCGTTTCGGAAGCCTCTACCGGTGCGGCGGCATGAGTGCTTGCGACCATCGAATAGAAGTTATCAGGAAGATCGATGCCGATCTTCTCGCTGTCTGCCACTTCCTTCGTGACCTCTGGCGGGATGCCGTATGTGTCGTACCACTCAATGAGCTGCGATGTCGGGATCGTTCCTGCATCGCCAAACTTCTTGACCGAACGCGAAAGAAGCCGCCTGCCCTTCGAGATAACCTGGCGGTATTTCTCCTCTTCAAGATCAAGGATCTCTCTCGCCGTATCCAGCCGGCGCAGGTACGCGGGATCGCCAATCGATGATAACTGCATTTCAACCAGGTCCGCGATCGGGACGTCGAGCTCCAGTGCGTCCATCTGCCGAAGCATCCTTCTGATGACCAGTCTCGCGAGATAGCCCGCCTTCGCATTTGACGGGACGATCCCGTCTCCGAGCATGAATGCAAGACACCGTGAATGATCCACGATGGCATACACCTTCTCAACCGGCTCTATGATCGCTTTCAGCCGTTCCACATCGATCCCGATCGCTTTTGCTACAGTTTTCCGAAGATTCTTGAGATCCGTGGTCAGATCGAGATCGAATAACCCTGATAGCCGCGCATTTTGTGCAAGCACCTTCGCATACTCATGGTCCTGCAGCGAGTGCTCGATCCCGGCATGTTCCATCACTTTGTTCACGGTTTCCGGAAATATCGCATCGTATATCGTCGGGGATCCTTTCGATGCCCACACGAGCCGTTCAAGTCCGTATCCCGTGTCAACGATGTAATTATCCATTTTGGAGTACTGCTTTCCCTTAATAGTGGTCTTACCGTCGCCGCTCTCGCACATATCCATGAATACGAGGGTTGCGATCTCGAGACCGCCGACGAGCACCTCGAGGCAGGGACCTGCGTTCCCGCCGCCAGCCCACGGCTCCTCTTTGTATGTGACGTCCCCGACGATCCCGAGATCGGATAGCAGGCGGTCGCAGTACTCCACAGTATCGTCCTTCCAGTATATCTCCTTATCAGGACCATTGAAGGCGTGATGCGCCATCATCTCAAAATTAGTGAGATGCCTGCCGCTCCTTCCAACCGAATCCAGATCATCGAGCCGGATGCATGGCTGGGAGATGCAGAGAGGGTTTGCTGGCGGAGGCACGATCCCTGACGTGACAAACGGCTGGAAATCAGCGATTGATGCGATGGTCAGGTAGATGTCATCACGCCACCGTGCGATCACCGGATACCTGTCGATTCTTGTATGGTCATTCGCCTCAAAAAATGAAAGAAACGCCTCACGCATCCCTGTAAGATCGTATTCCTTTGAGAATGCTGGGCTGCCTATAAATGTGTACTCATCGCATGGTGCATCGCCGCAGGTTTCCTTTTCCTCGTTTCGTGTCCAGAAATATCCGCCGCATTTCGGGCACTGCTTGCGTATGAATCCACCATCTTTGAAGTATGAAAGTTGATATTCCTGCTCGAACATGGTCTGTTATGAATCTATGTTCTGGCTTTAAATGTATTGCTTGTTTTAAACTGCTGGTGCTGATGAGGATGGGGTTTGCCGCGCTTTCATGCAAAGACTTTCACACACGCCCACCTCAGACCCGCCCCGATCGCTTCACCAAGCATACTCGCAGCCCGGACGCGCTGTTTGCGCGGTTGAGCAGTTGACAAGCCCGGTATGGGCGCGGAATAGCGATCACGATCATTAAGTACTTTGTCCGCATAGTGGCAAGGTATCATACAGGCAACGAATGTGATTAAATGATGGAGATACTCGCTGACATCGGAGGAAGACCCGGGCACGACTGCATGGGCTTCTGCAGGTACTGCTACTTTAAGGGAGTCGGAGAGATCGAACCGCTCGGCTGTAAGAACTGCTTCCCATTCCAGAAAGGATGCGAATACTGCACAAATGCTGTGAAAGAATCCTACGCCGGATTTAAGCCGTTCCGACTCGTTATAAGCGAAGTGAGCCGGTCGATACGGTTTGCGGAGCAGGAAGTCGATAGGATCACGATCAGCGGCGGCGGCGATCTCAGTTGCTACCCGGACCTCCACGAACTGGTCGATGCGCTGTCCTTTTACGACGTTCCAATCAATCTCGGGTACACGAGCGGAAAAGGATTTGATCAGCCAGACGACGCGGATTATTTCATAGATCGGGGTGTTGATGAGGTGTCATTCACGGTTTTCTCAACTGATCCTGCGCTCCGGAAGAAATACATGGGTGATAAGACCCCTGAAGCATCGCTCTCTATGCTGCGCCGGTTTGCCGAATGCTGCACCGTCTATGCAGCGATCGTTCTCATTTCTGGGGTGAATGACGGGGAGGAACTTGAAAAGACGCTCTCCGATCTCGAGGAGATGGGTGTTACCGGGGTTCTTCTGATGAGGTTTGCAAATAGCACACATCAGGGTTTGATTCTTGGAAATGCGCCGATCATGAATGTTCCGACGCACACCGTCGAGGAGTTCTTATCGATCGTGCGCAGGGCCGCAGACGACCACTCGTTCAGGGTCACGGGAACGCCGCTTGAGGATCCGCTTATCGGGTCGCCGTTTGCGGTTCGGAACTATATGGATGCACTCTCTCAGCTGCCAGAAATCACAAAAGAGGCGACCGTTATTACGAGCAGCGTCGCAAAGCCGCGCCTATCGAAAGTATTGCAGTTTAAGAACGATTATGTAAACGTGGTCGATGTCAACAAGGACATCGGCTGCCTGATAACGATCGATGACATCAAGGCACTTGACCTGAGCACGGTCAAGGAGACCGTCTTCATACCGGGCAGGGCGTTCGTGCACGATACCGAACTTAAGGAGGTGCTCTCCCGCGATGGCGTGGACCGACTTATACGCCGGGGTCCGGACCGGCTGACCGTTGACGGCGAGATGAGCATCAGCATGACGAAAGAAGAGGTTATACAGTTTGAGATCTCTGCATTCAGCGAGCTTATCGATCACATCAATGCAATCGGACTTCCGCCGGAACAACCAAAAACATAATAACCAGTCCGGGTGATGTGGTCAATAGAAGGTGACGCATAATGAAAAGTTATCTCGTTGTATGGTTCAACAGTGAGGGCGGAAAGCCCTCCGAAGTAAACAAGCGGCTAACCGCCATGGGATTCCGAGCGATGCAGGGCGCACATGACTATGTCTATGACTGGGGCGCAAATGCAGGCATCGATGACATTCTACAGATCGGGGATCGAGTCCAGTTGACGCTGAAGGGTCTCGATGTCACGTACAAGATAGAGACGGTCGGCGGCAGGTAAGGGCGGGGGCAGACGTGCCGATGATCGTTCTTGCTTCCGGTGTCCCGTAGACGGTTCTGGTTAGCGTCAGTTTTCTGTTCTGGTTTTGAAGAGTGGTCAAGTCTTTTCGGAAACATTTACATTCTGCAACTTCGATTCAGAGGGGCTGCAAAAGTCAGCGAATATTCGTGCTCAGCCCCTCCATCATATCTCATATCTTGCAATGGCGCAAACAGACTAACTGATCACGCTTCCCTCGCTTGCGTCTCCGACCATCCGCTGGTACCGCTCCAGCACGCCGCTCAATTTCGATTCAGGCGGTTTCCACGCCTTTTTCCGCTTGTCAAGTTCGTCATGATCGACCATGAGGTCCAGTCTCCGGTTCGGGATATCGATCTCGATCGTATCGCCGTCCTCTACAAAGGCGATCGTCCCACCGACTATTGCCTCTGGCGATACGTGCCCGATACAGGGTCCGCGTGTCCCGCCAGAGAATCTGCCATCCGTTATCAAAGCAACCGAATCGATAAGCCCCATGCCTGCGATCGCGGATGTCGGGGAGAGCATCTCACGCATTCCCGGACCACCCTTCGGCCCCTCGGACCTGATAACGACCACGTCTCCTGCCACAATCTTTTTATCCATGATCGCTTCCATCGCATCCTCTTCGCTCTCAAAGACTTTTGCAGGTCCGGTGTGCCTGAGTATCTTTGGATCGACTGCGGTCTGCTTAACCACTGATCCCTGCGGCGCAAAGATCGGAAGAGCACACGTCTGAACTCCAGTTACATGTCAGAACCTCGTATGCCGTCTTCTGCT
>CBDAFH010000063.1:0-7629 GCA_965195165.1 uncultured ANME-2 cluster archaeon
TCATCCCACCCTGGATCGTGCCGTTCTCGATCAGGTCGTCCACCTCGGATGTGGAGATGTGGGGTATAAGCGTATCCGCATCAGACGGATCCGAAAGCACCCCTAACACGTCCGTTAGCAGAATCAGTTTCTTTGCAGAGAGAGCAGCAGCGATATCCCCTGATACCGTGTCTGCATTCAGGTTCAGGCTGTTTCCAGCGAGATCTACAGCAATCGGCGCGATCACAGGGATGTATCCGCGCCCTGATGTGATCATCAGGATCTCAGGATTGATGATCTCAGTCTCACCGACCCAGCCGAGATCGATCGCATCGTTGGTTCCAGCAACGACCACCGGCGCCTTCTTTCTGGCAAGGATGAGTCTGCCGTCCTTCCCTGAAAGCCCGATGCCTTTGCCCCCGTACCTGCCGATGAGCGAGACGATTCTCGCGTTCACGTTCCCGACAAGCACCATGCGCGTGATTTCAAGAGTTTCGTCATCTGTTATGCGTAAACCGCCTGCGAATTCGGGTTTCTTGCCGAGGCGCTCCATCTTCTCTGATATCTCAGGACCGCCGCCATGCACGATGACCGGATAGAGTCCGATGTGCTGCAAAAGGATCACGTCACGGACGATGTCATCGAGGATCGACGGCTCAACGATCGCATTGCCCCCGATCTTGATCACTATGGTCGAGTCCGCGAACTCCTGGATGTACGGCAGCGCTTCGATTAAGATATCTGCTCTGGTCGGCATCTTATCTATCCTATCCCATAATCGTCTTCGTCCTCTTTGCAAGCATCAGGATTCCGACGGCAACGACCCCCATCCCGAGGTTCCGAAGCATTCCGGCATACGGAATTTCGGCAAGCGTGACCAGGATATATATGGCATGTATCAGGCAGCCAGTCAGAACGACGTACCAGCACTGCCTCCAGTATAGCAGTTTTGTCGATCGAACCGCATAGATGCACGCATAGATCCAGAACAATTCAATCACGAAACGTATTGCAAGTTCAGTGCTCGACTCCACGATATGCATGTGTTGATATTCACCGCCATGCCATATAAGACTACATGTTGACCGAGATAATCACCTGGTATGCGCTGATCCTCGTAATCGGCACGGCAGCATTCCCGATCGTCTCGATGGTCTGCAAAAATCTCTCTGACCGCGGATACTGCATATCAAAGATCGCTGGCATCCTGATGCTCTCGTACCTCACATGGCTCCTCTCATACCCGCTATCCTTCAGCAGGGTCACAGTCCTGCTCGCTCTTGCGATTCTCTGTGCCTTATCACTGTTCTGCATCATATACGACAAAAGCTGCCTGAAAGTCAGAAGAGACGTAATTATCAGGAACGAAATCGTCTTCTTCGTAGCTTTCATCGTTTTTCTGGTGATAAGGGTGTGCAGTCCCGAGATCATCGACTTTGGCGAGAAGTTCATGGACTTCGCATTCTTAAATGCGGTCATGCGAAGCAGCCAATTCCCACCGTATGATCCGTGGTTCGCGGGAGGACTGCTGGATTTCTATTATTATTTCGGATACCTGACCGTAGCTGTGCCGAGTAAGATCTCCGGAATCGCAACCGGCGTCACGTACAATCTCGGACTGGTCACATTCGCAGCGCTTGCGGCAAATGCTGCCTTTGGCATCGGGTATGATCTGACAAAGAAGATCAGGTACGGCATAGCTACGATGATCTTTGTCGTCTTCATCGCAAACGCACACATCGTATTTGATATGGCGGCGCGTCTCCTTGACCTCCAGACCGGCAGCCACGAGCACATCTTCGGGCTCTGGGCGTCCACGAGGATTATACCGGACACGATCAACGAGTTCCCGTACTTCAGTTTCACTTTCGGTGATCTGCACCCGCATGTCGTCTCGATCCCATTTCAGTTGCTTGTGCTCGTGCTGATGTTAAACATCCATAAATCCGACGGCTCCGGGATGCGGATATATGGGAAGGGTGCGGTCCATATCCTCGCGGGAACGATCCTGTCAGCGCTTGCAATAGGCGTGCTCTTTCCGGTGAATGCGTGGGACTATCCGACATATCTGATCATCTTTGCATCAATCGTCCTGGTTCAGCAGTACCGCGCCGCGTCTCTTAGGAATGCGCCAGTTCCGGTTGCAACCGTCGTCATTCTGAGCATTCTCCTTTTCATGCCGTTTTATCTGGATTTTCAGGGCGCAGGCGCATCCGGAGCCGGGGTCGGGGTCGTATATCAACATACACTGCTGATCGATTTCATAGAGATATTCGCGCTCTTCCTATTTCTGATATTCTCATTCCTGTTCTTGCATTCGGATCTTGACAGGAGGTATGTGGTTGCCCTGATCCCAATAGCCGCGCTCTCCCTGATCTTCTTCCAGACGCTGATCGTCACCATCCCGCTTACCCTGCTCTGCATATATCTCCTATTTCACGAGGTTCACGAGGATGAAAAAAGTGATCGCTTCGTCATGGTTCTCGTACTGGTCGGCTCGCTGCTTGCAATCTTTTGTGAGATCTTCTATCTCGATGATCATTTTGGTGCCCCGAACGAGCGCATGAACACAGTATTTAAGTTATACCTACAGATCTGGATTCTATGGGGAATCGCATCCGGATACTGCCTTTGCAGGAGCCCATCATTGTTAAAGCGCAGAAGCAGCAGGAATAGCAATAATATCAGGAATATCGAGAATAAAACGATCTGGATCATTTTCTTCTGCATACTCTTCGTCTCTTGTGGTATGTGTTCACTCACCATCACCGCCGAGAGGATATCGCTCGACCACAATCCGCGATCGCTTGACGGGACAGAGTATCTGAACCTATCCGACCGGGGCGAGTATCAGGCAATATCGTGGATCCGCAGGGAGATTGCAGGAACGCCAGTCATTCTTGAGGCGCCGGGGGGAAATAGTTACTCCACCGGTTCGAGGGTATCTGCATTCACTGGCTTGCCGACCCTCATCGGGTGGAGATGGCATGAAGTTATGTGGGGGCGCGGCTGGGATGAGATAGGACTGAGAGTAAAAGACGCTGATACGATCTATAACACTCATGACGTACCTCTTGCGATCGATCTGCTGAACATGTACAATGTCAGTTACATCTACATCGGGGCTGCCGAACGCGACCGGTACGGCGAGAGTGGAGGTCTGGACAAGTTCGAGAACGAGGATTATTTCGAGTGCGTCTACATTGGATCGGTTCGAATCTACCAGTTGAAGGGCGTTTATGAAAAGATATTTCAACAAGTAGTATAAATCAAGATGCGGTGATTGTAATGGATGATGAGCGAAAGATGGAACGGATGGAGACCGGCATACCTGGATACGATGAACTGCTCGGAGGCGGCTTTTTCAAGGGGTCTGTGAACGCTGTCATCGGCGGGTCTGGAACCGGCAAGACGGCTTTTGGGGGGGAGTTCATATATAACGGCGTAAAGGAAGGCAAGATCGGGATGATCGTCCTCACCTCAGAAGAAGCCGAATACATAAAGAGAGAATGGTACACGTCGTTTGGCTGGGATTTCTGGAAACTTGAGGAGGAGGGTAAAGTCGTCTTCGTCGATATCGCGGATCCGAGTCTGCGGCTACAGAAGACCGTGGAGATCTCACCTGATGAACTGATCAAGAGTTTTAAGAAGTTGCTTGAAAGCAAGATAAAGAATATAAATCCGGATTTGATCTTCATCGATTCGCTGGAAGCTATATTCCTGGCTATAGAATCGAGATACAGGCTGAAGAGTATGGTTGATGACGTCTTCGGCGTCCTGCGAAGGGCTCCTGCCACATGCATCGTCACAAGCGGAACGATCTATGGTGTGGATGAGATCATCGCATACAGTTCCGATTCGATCACCAATCTTGGCATGGTGCGTGTCGGAAACAACCTTCAGCGCTCGGTTCATGTGGTGAAACACCGCGGCTCAGCCACCATCAATCAGGTGCGCGTGCTGCAACTATCAGATGATGGCATCTCTGTGCTCTCGCAGTCGCCATATCTTGAGTTTTAGGCGCCGCACAGAATCTCAAGAGATAGATACACCCCCGCCCTTCCCGGAAAAGTTAAAACAGCGACGACAAAGTCAGATTATGATCGAAGGGAGAAACGTTCTGGTGACCGGCGGCGCGGGTTTCATAGGCAGCCATCTCGCAGAGAAGCTCGCAAGCGAATGCACGGTAACCGTGCTGGACAATCTCAGTACAGGAAAAAAGAAGAACCTGCCAGAGAATGCGACGTTCGTAAACGGCGATCTCAGTGATTTTGATCTGCTCAAAAAGACGATTGACGATGCAGGGATCGACCTGATCTTTCATATCGGCGCGAACGCATCTGTGCCAAATTCTGTGGAGAAACCGAGATACGACTTTGACTCAAACGCTCTTGGCACGTTTAACGTCCTGACTGCGTCCCTTGATTCGGATGTCGCAAAGGTGGTGTACGCATCCACTGCCGCGGTCTATGGCGAGCCGGTCTACACGCCAATCGATGAAGGCCATCCGCTCCATCCGATATCGCCTTACGGTGCATCGAAGCTTGCAGGCGAACGGTACGGGTTTGCGTTTAAGGAGACTTACGGACTTACGTTTGCAGCGATACGGATATTTAACACCTACGGGACGAGGCAGCCGAGATACGTGATGTACGATTTCATACAGAAGCTGCGAGCGAATCCGAAAATGCTCGAGGTTCTCGGCACAGGCGAGCAGATCAGGGATTACTGCTACGTCTCTGACATGGCAGATGCCTTTATGCTGGTTGCAGAGCGCGGCGAGGGCGTGTACAATGCCGCCGGCGGAAGCCCGACGTCGATTAAGCATCTCGCCGAGTTGATGGTCTCGATCATATCGCCGGAAGCCGAGATACGGTACGGCGGCAAGACCTGGCCTGGCGATGTGAATACGCTGTACGCGGATATCACGCGGATCAAGGATCTGGGCTTTGAGCCGAAGGTCGGGTTCGAGGAAGGCGTCAGGACGATGATCACGTGGTTCGAGGATGTCTGATGTCAGACATTTCACGCGAAAGTTGACACTTCCCCCTCGCTACAAGTCATCGACGTATGGGGAATTTTTGATGTTTAAGGGCGGGTCAGGAAATTCGAGGACATTACCGATTCAGGGGGCGACGAAAGATGCCCCACCAATATCTATATCCCATCCGCGCCAACAGACCCGCATGAAGATATCAGACCTTCCGCTCCCGGCAGATATCATCGAGTACTACGCCAGAGCAGAGGCAGGCATCACCGAACTGTACCCGCCGCAGGCAGAGGCGGTCGAGAAGGGGGTGCTTGACAATAACATCCTCGCAGCCATACCGACCGCGTCAGGAAAGACGTTGCTTTCCGAGCTTGCCATGCTCTCCGCGATCAGGTCCGGCGGAAAGGCGCTCTACATCGTGCCGCTGCGTGCGCTTGCATCCGAGAAGTACGACCAGTTCTCAAAGTTTCGGGAGATCGGGGTCAAGGTTGGCATCTCCACAGGCGACTTAGATTCGAGGGATGAGTACCTCGGCGATAACGACATCATCGTTGCGACGTCAGAGAAGGCAGACTCGCTCCTCCGAAACGAGACGCACTGGATCCATGACCTGACCACGCTGGTCGTCGATGAGATCCATCTCCTCGATTCGCCGGATCGGGGTCCGACGCTCGAGGTCACGATTGCGAAACTGCGCAAGATCATCCCGCGTCTCCACATCATAGCGCTCTCGGCAACGGTCGGCAACGCAAACGAGATCGCTGACTGGCTCGATGCCGAATGCGTGCGCTCAGAGTGGCGACCTGTCGACCTGCGGGAGGGCGTGCTCCTCGATGGGACGATCCATTTTCTCGGGAGGAAGGGGGCAGACATCCAGGTAAGCAGGGCAGGCCCGGTGATCGCACTCGTCAACGATACCCTGCGTGATGGCGGGCAGTGCCTGATATTCGACAGCAGTCGCAGAAACGCTGTGAGCACGGCACTGAGCGTGAGCAAGGCACTGCGACCGCCCAATAATCCGGACGACTCCGATCGGACTGATCTGACCGGTCTCGCAGATACGGTCAGGGAGAGCGAGACCGATGCCGCACAGAAACTTGCAGACTGCATCGAACATGGAGTTGCGTTTCACCATGCAGGGCTCATCTCGGAGCACAGGAGGATCGTTGAAGACGGATTTCGCAGCAACCGGATCAAGGTGATCGCATGTACGCCAACGCTTGCATTCGGGCTGAATCTCCCGGCAAGGCGGGTGATCATCAAGAGTTACCACAGATACGACCCGAATTGCGGGATGCAGCCCATACCGATCCTTGAGTACAAGCAGATGGCTGGGAGGGCGGGGCGCCCGCACCTCGACCCATCGGGCGAATGTGTACTGATCGCGAAATCGTATCAGGAGATGGAGTGGCTGCGTGAAAATTATATCGAATCCGATCCGGAGCCGATCCACTCGAAACTCGGCACAGAGAGCGTGCTCCGCAGCCACATCCTCTCCGCCATCGCGGGAATGTTTGCAACGACACGCGGGGAGCTTATGGATTTTCTGGAGCTGACGTTCTTTGCAGCGCAGCGGGAGACCTCGTATCTCCATGATATCGTCGAGAACGTTCTTGACTTCCTCTCCGAAAAAGAGATGATAACGCCCGTGAAAAAATCTCCGTCCCGGGCGTCGACACCGGAGGCGTTAACGGCAGCAGGGGAGTCGCTTGACCCGACCCCGCTCGGGCGACTGGTATCGAGGCTCTATCTCGACCCGCTCGGGGCATCGATCATCATCGACGGGCTTAGATCGCGCGATGATGCAAGCGATCTTACGCTACTCCACCTGATCTGCAGGACGCCTGATATCCGCAAACTCTATCTTCGCAAGAACGATTACAAGTGGGTCCCCAATCTCGCTTCAAAGATGCAGGAAGAGTTCACATACGCGCCGGATATGTTCGATTCCGGGTATGAGTGGTTCCTTTCCGAAGTGAAGACCGCGGCCATGCTTCTTGACTGGACATCTGAAGTGCAGGACAAGGCGACCGAGGCAAAATTCGGGATCGGTGGCGGGGATATCCGCGGCATCGCAGACACTGCGCAGTGGATCATGTACGCGACCGCACGGCTGTCAGGACACATCGGGACGCCGCACACGAAGAGGGCAGGCGATCTTACAGAGTGCCTGAAGTACGGGGTGAAACCGGAACTCCTTTCGCTTGTCGCAATCCGCGGCGTCGGCAGGGTACGGGCACGCCGGCTGTATGATGCTGGCTACGCTACGCCAGAATCGCTTCTTGCGGCTGGTGAGCAGAGGATCGGAAAGATCGTCGGACCGAAGGTGGCACAGAATGCGATCAGGGAGATTGAGATGGGCGGGGTGGGTGTTTAATCGGAAGAGTCTTCACCTTATGCTCGCCCATATCTCTTTTATCGCGTCCGATACTGCCCCATCTGAGAATTCAACCACTGGCATGGCTGCGACCATCGCCTCTGTGACTACGGGATCATAAGGGATATTCCTGACAATCGTAACCCCGCGCTCCCGGCAAAACTCGGTGATCATCCTGCTGTTCGCTTCATTGATATCGTACTTGTTGATGCAGACAACTGATGCAATCCCGAAATGCCTGGTCACATCGAGGATTCGCTCGAGATCATGCAGTCCTGACATC
>CBDAFH010000064.1:0-13942 GCA_965195165.1 uncultured ANME-2 cluster archaeon
GCAATTTTAGGTCTGTTCTCTGGTGGTTTTGGCAGATCTACTGCGGTTGTGTTCCCGTAAAACTTGTTGTCCATATACGCGATGAGGTTCTCGATGTTCTCATCGCCGCCGTACACCCAGTACTTCGTGATGTTTACATCGTCCACGTTCCCGATACTGAGGTTCGAAGATAAATTATACGCCATAACATCCGCACCCTCATTTATCGTGCTGTTGATGTGTGCAACCGTCTCATTATCTAATGAGGCTAAGAACACCACACTCTCGTTCGCAAAATCGATCGACATTGCCTGAGTTGCGTTGTAGATGTTGACATCAACAGAAACATTTCCCGAAGCATTCAAAAGCGATGCGCGGTTCTCATCTGTTCCGAGAACGAAGGTTATCTCGCTTCCTGATGCGGTTCCGGTAATGGCGAGCGCGAGGATCGCCAGTGTCAGTACAATTGCCGTGTTTCTTTTACTCATGTTCTGTGCCTCCATACTGCTTGTTTTGACTTGTGTGCATTTGATTAAACAGACAACCTGCCATGCAAATTGGTTTTGAAGGATGCTTCATCCATGTCTGCTTGATATATCCAGATCATTTACTATAACTTAAATGTTTCTGCCTTAACGATCGAAAAAAATGATGGCAAGGTCACCTCCGCCTGCGGTAACCCCAGTAGATGATGACCATCAGCGCGATCACGAGAATCATCCCGAGCATCGGAGCGCCAGAGAAGGAGATCCCGGTGTTGAACTTCTCTGATCTTTCGACCGTCATCTCGGATCCTTCCACATAATTGCTCTCTGATTGTTTGGACGGGTTCATCGGCTGGTCAACATTCGTGCCGACCCCGCCTTCGGTGGTGGTCTCGTTTGAGGCAGTGGATGATGTATGGGCTCTGGTAGGCGTCTCGCCCTGTTCTGGCGGATAGGTGCCACCTCCACCGCCGCCACTGCTGCTGGAAGGCTGCTGCGATGTCAGACTCCTATCGGTCGCATCTTCCATTGCATCGCGATACCTTTCGTAATCTTCAGGCGTCATGTACGTGGAGATGAGTCCTGGGATGTACTCGTCATCGAGCTGCAGATTCCCGCAGGTGTGGTGGCAGCAGGCAGGGCCATTCACGATTACCGATTCCACATACTCAGAGACCAGTGTCTTCAGTGTATCAGGATCGGATGGCGTCCAGTAGCCCTTACGCGCTGCTTCAAGCATTCTCGCGGTCATTGCTTGGTACTGATACGCTATAGCCCCCTCGCTCTTGAGAAACTCAGTCACTCCAATCTCATACTTGTCACCTACGTACACCTCAAATATCCGATCCCAGTCTGCATCTGTTACCATATCAGGCGTCACCACGTCCCAGCCCCACATATACTCAACGAACTTCATCATCTCTCTTGCACCGCCGTAGTCGTGTTCCATCATCGCTCTAATCCATTTTTCATTCCAGTACCTCGAACGGAGCTCTTTCCGGAACGCATCCTCAAGTGTTGTCATGTGCAGATTGTTCACATCTTCGAGGTTTGCCACGTATGCATCAGGAGTCTCGCCGGTAAGCACTCTTACTGTAAGCAGAAGCCCTCCGAGATACTGGTAGAAGTCGTCGTTGTCGATCACGCCGTAGAGGTTGGAACTGTCACTGTGCACCGCAGCATCAACATCAGCGAGGTTCAGCTTGAAGACGTCCACGTAGTTCTCACCCCAGACATCCTGCCCATAGATATTGGCTAGCCTTGATATGAAGAGGTCTGCGAGATCGGACTCGTTTTCCCAAGTATCGCTTGCGGTAACTGCTCCGGGAAGTCCGGTTCCGTAGGCATTAAGTGGATCGCTGAATATGCGGCATCTTGATAGGTACCGTGCATCTGTTTCGTTGTAGCCGGAAGCGGTGAGATTGTCATACATCCGAAGTGAGTTGTACCTGACGTAATTCGTCTCGTTTGTCTCATTGAGTTCCGCAACCATCCGAATCGCCTTATCCATCAGTTCGAGCTGATACGGGAACGTATCCCGGTAGAGTCCAGATGGTATGAGAATCACATCGATTCTCGGGTGAGTCATATTCGCAAGCCCAACATCCTCGAATCCTGTGATCCTGCCGTAACTCCTCGTTGGCTTAACCCCGAGAAGCGAGTGTATCTGAGCCTCGACAACTCCTCTGTGCCGCATCGTCTCGACAGACCAGAGGATGAATGCTACCTTGTTCGGGTATGTGTCATTGTGAGTTTCTTTATACTGTTCCAACAACTGGTCTGCAAGGATGACACCCATCGCTTCGGTCTCTTCGTCAGGGAACTTTCTCTGGTCGAAGCTGTAGAAGTTTCTGCCTGTCGGCAGGGTTTCGGGGTTGCGTACCGGATCGTTTCCGGGTCCGGGCTCGATGTACTCCGCATCGAGCGCACGCATCGTCTGATCGATCTCGCGTGTCGTCTCGCCAAGAAGCGCGGAGTAGTTACGCGCCCGGTTGAGATCAGCCGTGATATCGGGATCTGGCGCAGTTAGATTGAGAACATCAATCTGGGCAGTCACAACATCGGTTCCGTTGAGCAACGTTTCGTTCAGGAGATCGTTTGCATATATGTCGGCAGCATCCCCCCAGTCGTGAAGGTCTCCGATATCGTGCGGGATTACGTTCACGATATGATCGGTGAAGTCTTTCCGAAGCATCGACCGGACCATGCAGACCAGCTTCTCGTCATCAGGTGCTGTGCCGAAGATGTGAAGTCCCAGCGGCATGAGCGTAGACTGGAGTTCATGCAGGTAATCATGCACACCAGTTTCCAGGAAGCTCTCAAACTCCTCCTGGGTCATATTATTCATCTGTTCAGCAGTCACACCAAGATCATCTTTTAGAGTGAGTGAATCATAAAGATCGATGATGGTGCTGCGATAGGGACCCTTCATTGTCTCGTCGGCACTTTCGTAGTCATGTATCTTGTCATGCAGCTCAGATAGCTCGTCATAGATACCTGCCGCAACGATCGGCGGCGTCAGGTGGTCGATGATAACAGCATTTCCCCTGCGCTTTGCCTGTGTCCCCTCGCCAACGTTGTCCATGATATAAGGGTACACAACAGGCGTATTATCCACCATGATTGCCGGGTAATCATATCGCCAGAGCCCGACCTCATTTCCGGGAAGCCACTCCTGAGTCCCGTGTGTCCCGAAGTGAATCATGGCGTCGGCATCGAATATCTGGTTGATCCAGAAATATGCTGCCAGATACTGGTGTGTCGGCGGAAGCGTCTTGTCATGGTATATAGCTGATTCGTCAGAGAGCCCGCCTCTCGTCGGCTGTGGTACAAAGACCACGTTTCCGAACTCCACGGTTGGGATCACGAACTTGCCGTCGTAGACCATGATATCACCCGGTGGTTCGCCCCATCTCGTCTCGACATCAGAACGCACCGAATCAGGAAGGGTGTTGTACCACGAGAGATACTCTTCCACAGAAACGAGCGTGACGTTGCCTGAGTTTACGACATCCTCAAGAGCGCCAGGAGCCCACGAACCAACGTTCCTGCTCTCGATGAAGAGATCGATGAACTCGCTTCCGTTGGGAATTTCGCCGCTTCCGATGTCGTAACCATCGTCCCCCATCGCTTCAAGGAGCAGCGTGAAACTGGGCGAGATGTCGAGGTAACTTGCGCCGATGTTGTTCTTACCGCCCTCGTGGTTGTAGTAGAGGATTGTAATCTTCTTGTCCTTGTTCTCGGTTCTGCCGAGTTTTGCCCACGCAATCGCCCGATCACAGAGCCACTCGACCTGTGGCATGAGCGGCTCGTAATAATACTGCCCCGTATCAGGGTCTTCGACTCTTCCACATACCCAGATGTAATCGATGCACCCGTCAATCTCGGGCTGGGTTACCTGAAAGGCGATGGACATTGGATCAAGTCCGCGAGAACTGTTGTTGAATTCCGCAGGTGTACTGTAGTAATCGGTCACACCTTTCAGGACTGGCACGTTGTACTTTTTGAGGTAGTTAACGCCCTCCTCCTGATTACCATAATTTAGATAGAAGCCTTTCAAGGAGATAATCGTATCAACCAGCACCGTTCCGTCCTGGATGAAGTAATCCACATCGTCGCTGCATACTTTCTGGGTGGTGTAGATGACATTGCACCCTTTCGATTCAGTTTCATTGATTATTGCATCCTCGCATGTGTAACCTATTCTTTCCTTGGCGAGATGATCGCCGATGATTCCGATTGTGGGGGCAGATGCATCGTATCCATGATCCTTATACCACTCAAGATACTCGGTACTGTTCTCGAAGATTCTCGGAAACGCATCCGGATGGTAGATACCGTGATCTGGGATTGATGGGGGTGCGGCAGGAGCGTACTCGATGTAGACACCATCGAGAGTTGCTCCGATGCAGCGAATCCAGTCCTCCATGTTCGCGTATCCGCCATTATAATGATAATCTTTCATCATACTGTGCGGCGGGTTCTCCATATCGATGGTGCCGATTCCATACGCATCGTTCATGCCAAAGAGCCCTATCTGTGTGCCGTTGTTCTTTGCAGCGATAAGCGCATCCTTGAAATGAGGAAGTTCGGTAGCCCCGACCATATACAGCATTATAACGTCCTGATCAGAGAGATCGGTGAGGTTTGCATTTGCAGCATCGTCGCCGCTCATCACCGCGACGTTGAAACGATCTGAAATCACACGCCGCTCGGCGATGACCTTGTTGAGGTAGTAGTAGTTGGGGTCATTGTTGATTATGAAGGCGATATTCACCTTCGGATGCAGCTCCACTGGCTCTGGGATGGCAACTCCAGCCCATTTACCACAGAAATTCTTCCCGATCGACATCAGGAAGTGTTTCATATTCTCTTCGCCGCCCTGGATCCAGTACCCCTCGATCTCGGTGTAATTTGCCGATTTCAGGTCAACGTTCGGTACGGTGGCATTGGCTGCGGAGAGGTTGTATCCGATGACCGCGCTTCCGTTCTCTTTGGCAGCGGTTATGTTCGCATCCCACATACCCAGCATCACCTCATTCTGCGATTCGATGAATATCGCCCGGTAATTCGAGAAGTTGAGACTATCCGGTACGGTGTCGTTCTTTGTAACGATCGTTACAGTCAGTTCAGAGGTGATTGTGCCATTCAACGAAGCGCTTTTTAGCGCGGCTTCGTTTATGTCAGTTCCGAGAATGAATAGCGTCTCGTTCCCATTCCCGGATGCGGTTCCGGTAATTGCGAGCGCGAGGATTATCAGCGTCAGTACGATTGCCGTGTTTCTTTTACTCATGTTCTGTGCCTCCATATTGTTTGTTTTGACTTGTATGTATTTTGATTAAACAGACAACCGATCATGCAAACGGGTCTTAACGGGTGCTTCACCTGTGTCTGCTCAATACATCCAAATTATCTACTATAACTTAAATATTCCTGCCCTACCGATCGAAAAAAATGATGGCAAGGTCACCTCCGCCTGCGGTAACCCCAGTAGATGATGACCATCAGTGCGATCACGAGAATCATCCCGAGCATCGGAGCGCCAGAGAAGGAGAGTCCAGTGTAGAACTTCTCTGATTTTTCGACCGTCATCTCGGATCCTTCGATGTAGTCGGACGGTTCGGACGGCTTTGGTGCCTCGGACGAACTCGCGGGTCTGGTTACATCCATACCACTCCCGCCCTCCTCCTCCTCCTTTTCGGTCTCATTAAACCAGCCTGGTGGATACGTGCCATCTCCGTTATTACTACCGTCAGCATCATCATCTGATTCGGACTCGCCTTCCGAGGTTTTCACGGGCGTCGCTCCTCTCATCTCATCCATAATTCGGTTATACTCGTCCATGGTCTCCTGATCGATCGTTATACCGAGCGCAGATATGAGCCCACGTATGTATTCGTCGAGCAGGGGGTTTGCGCATGTGTGGTGGCAGCAGGTTATATAACCTGCCTCCGCGATCGACTTAATATATTCAGCCACCAGTTGCCGCAGCACATCATCACTTGTTGGAGTCCAGTATCCCTTGCGCACTGTTTCCAGCAATCTACCGACCATTGACTGGTACGCATACGCAGTATCTCCTTCGAAGAACTCACCCATCCCAAGACCGTAGTCATCCCCCACATAGACATCATAGATCTGCTGCCACACATCATCGCTGATAAGATCAGGACATGTCGCCTCCCAGCCCCAGAGGTACTCAAAGAAATCACTTATCTCACCAGCACCGGCATAGCCCTCGCCCATCATCCCCAAGATCCATTCAGGATTTAAGTATCTGGTGCGGAGTTCCTTGTAGATCACCTCGCGAAGCGAAGAGACTATCGGATCCGCGGTCGGATCGCTGTTGTCTGTGACATATATATTATCACTTTCAAACTCGTTTCCAGTGACCACCTCGTATGCTTGCACAAGCCCGCCCACATACTGGAAGACATCATCGTTGTCGATGACCCCGTACAGGTTCGAGTTCTGGTTATGCACGATCGCATCGATCTGCGCCAGATTGAGCATGAAGACATACTCACCAGGTATGCCCCAGACCTCATCGCCATAGATGTAGTGCATCCTGCTGATGTAGGTCTCTCCGATCACCGAACTATTGTTCCATGTGCTGCTTGCACCGATCACGGAATCGAGATTCGGTCCGTATGTGCCGGGTGCTTCAAGGAATATCCGCGACACTGAGAGGTATCTCGCATCTTCCTCCGGATACGGTCCGGTGTAGTCGCCTGTCGCATTCAGAGCCTTGAAAATCCCTTCTATCTCTTCTGTCCCTTCTGAGTTCTCCTTGACATAGTTGTCATAGCTGGTGTCATTATCCGCGGCAGCAAGACGGATCGCACGATCGATCAGCTTTAATTTCCCAGGGAAGACGTCCCTGTGCAGCCCTGAAGGGATTACCATGACATCGATCCTCGGTCGCCCGAGCTCGCTCTCATTGATCAGTTCGACATCATACACGGCACCATAGCTGTCCCACACAGGTCTTGCACCGACAAGATACAGGATCTCGGACTCAACAACCCCATAATCGGTCATCGCCCACGCCCAGAGAACGATCGCGGGTTTTCTCGGGTATGCGCCGTCGTGATCTGTCTGGTATCGCTCAACGAGGGCATCTGCCATCTTCTTTCCGGTCTCCCACGCCTCCTTTGTTGGTATCGCTCGCGGATTCATCGAATAGAAGTTTCGCCCCGTTGGAAGCACATTCGGGTTTCTTATCGGGTCGTCCGCCTGAGATGGTGAGATATACTCCCCATCAAACCCATCAAGTGTGGCTGGAACCTCAACCGTGCAGTTCGCGATATCATCTGCAAACGAAAGCCCGCGTTCAAGATGCCTGCTCACATTCTCACTCGACCTGTTATCAAACACATCCTCCTGCGCTTCGATGATTCCGGTCTCATTGATCAGGACATTCTCAAGCAATCTTGCAGTGCAGTTGTCCAGTTCTCGTTCCTTATCGATCTGCAGCGGGTTTGGATAGTCATCATACCCTATCATCCATGCAACATCCCTCTTGTAGCCATCCCGAAGCATCGAGATGATCGTGCCGATCAACGGCTTGCCATCTGGAGGATCGCCAAACGTATGCAACCCATACGGCATGAAATCGGTCTTTATGTCGTAGAGATACTCGGCAAGCTCAAGGACGAACTCATCAAACAGGGTCTCGTTTGTGAGTGTCTCACTCGTCTCGTTCAGATCGACGCTCATGTCATCATCAAGATGTAGTTCCCTGCACTCTGTTATGATGGTGTTCCTGTACTCTTCCTTGACAGTCTCATTACCACAATCAACGTACAATGCCACAGTCCGGGCAAGATTGGTCAGGTTCCCGTATAACCCCGCAGCAACGATCGGGGGCGTCAGATGCGTAATCATCGTTGCACTCCCCCGCCGTTTTGCCTGCGTACCCTCTGCGATGTTGTCCACGATGTACGGATAGATCACAGGCATGTCCTGGATCAGTATGGCAGGCCAACAGTCATCAGACGACAATCCCGACTCCTTCCCGGGAAGCCACTCCTGTGTGCCATGCTTTCCGAAGTGCAGGATCGCGTCCGCACCGAACCCGCCGGATTCCTGCTCCTGCTTAAGCCAGAGATAGAATGCGATGTACTGGTGGTGCGGCGGGATATCCCTGTTGTGGTACAGCACCGTATTGTTCTGAAGCCAACCGCGTGTCGGCTGTGGTGTTAAGATGACGTTTCCAAACGAGAGCTTTGGGATCACGAAATACTCTTCTCCTGTCGTTTCATTCGTCCAGACCATGATCTCTCCAGGAGGCTCACCCCACCGCTTGGTCACATTTTCCTGCCGCTCATGCGCAAGTTCACCGAACCATCCGAGATACGTTTCAATAGGGATCAGGGTCGCTGTCCCTGATTCAACGAGTCTTTCAAGTTCGCCTGGCGCCCAAGTCCCGATGTTTGTGCCGTTTAATGTCATCATCCTGACAAGCTCGGTCTCATTTGGAATCTCACCTTCAACGGGGTATCCTGACCGATTCATAGCGTTTACGATATTCTGGAGACTCGGGGGGACATTGACATAACACGCAGCGAGATTGTTCTTACCGCCACCGTGGTTGTAATAGATCATCGCGATCCTCTTCTCATCATTTGGGGTGCTGTTCAGATGCGCCCAGCCGATAGCCCGGTCTGCTGTCCAGTTGATCTGCGTATCGATTGGCTGGTACTCACTATCGGACGCGTTCTTACCCGCGATCACGATCGGATCGATGATGCCGTCCATTTCAGGGAGTCCCACCTGAAAGCCAAGGTCCATAATCGAGATTCCATGACTCGTCTCATTACGCCATGCGGCTGGTGCCATGTAGTATAGCCGAAGCGCCCGCATCACGGGCACATCCAATGTTTCAAGGTCCCTAATCCCCTGATCAACATCGCCCATGTTGATCCTGAACGACTTTGTACAGATGATTGTATCAACGATCGTCTCGTTGTTTATGCAATAGAATTTTTTCAGATCGTCAGTTCCTGTAAATGCGGTTGGGATGACGTTCACCCCTTTTTGCTCCAGTATGTGGATGAGTCTCTCCACATCAGGCGATCTTGTGGATTCATACCAGTTTGCGATACCTATCATCAGGTTGTCAGGATCGTACTGATAACCGGTGTTGTTGGCATACCACTCAAGATACGTTGTAGTATTAAAAAACAATTCCGGAGTGTCCGGATGATGGATGTATGCTTTTGGAATCGGGACCGGATCCTTTATGTTACCGATCAAGCCACAGAAGTTAACCTCAAGATATGTCAGCAGCCGTGCGATATTCTCCTCCGCATAGTTGTCCCAGTACTCTTTGATGAACCTGTGTTCGGTCAGGTTGACATTCCCGAACTCGTTATCATACCACTCCGAGTGGATGCAGATGATTGGAATTCCACTTGTATTTGCAGTCTCGATCGGACCTTTCAGGTTTTCTGCAGCGCTACCACTAATATGCTCAAGGAATATCAGGTCATATCCAAGAAGATCGATTCCGCTCTGGACATCAACTGGATTGAGGAGTGTGATGTTAAGATTGCTTCCAGCGGATGTGCTTTCGATAAAATCGTGACACTCGACCGTGATGAAGATCGCTTCCGGTTTTTCGTCGATTATCTGGGTTGTGATCTCGACCCTCATTACGGCATCGACCGGAGTACTCGTCGCACCGCCGTAATAGAACATAACCACATCTCTGGCAATGTCGTTTGCATCTAACTCGAACTTATCCGCACCGATCGTTGGCTCCGGGTCGTCTGGATGATAATTCACATGATAGCGCCAGTATTCGCCTTCTGAAACATTATTCGAGACACCTGCAATAGAGTCCACAAATGCAAGATGAGAGTCATTGATCGTGAAATTAAAACCCCCATATCCTGCGGCTTTTGCAAGTGCGCCGAGTGCTGTGGTGCGGTTGATCGTGTAGTTTGTGTTGCTGTTTCTTGCTGTGACGTTCAGTGTCTCACCTTGAAGCAGCACCACGTTACCCCCCCAGAACTTATCAGGGGTGCCGAATGCGTAGAGATAGCCGGTGTCCGATCCGATGAACATGATCCCGTTAGAGATCGATGGTGGAGACATGACAAAATTGTCTGTGTCGTACGTCCATCGTACCGTACCATCGGTCGCGTTCAGTGCATAGACCGTGCCGTCTCCGGCATTGACCCCAAAGTAGACGGTGTCATCAGCAATAGCAGGGGATGACAGAATTGCGCCATTCACAGACTTATTCCATATTTCACTTCCATCAGTCGCATCGAGGCAGTATAACTTCTTCATGGAGAAAGATGAGCCGATATACACTTTTCCATACGCAACCGCAGGTGAGGAAATCGTACTCTTCAGATCACGACTCCAGACCTCGTCTCCTTCCATGTCAACAGCGTACATCCTGCTCTCCGTTGCGAAGAAGATCACACCATCCTCTATCGCAGGCGTCGTTTTTAGCGCATCGGATGTGTTGAATCTCCATAGAATCGACCGGTTGCTGACATCCGCACAGTACAGCGCAGGATCGCCACCCGCGAAGAATATCCTCCCGCCAGATGCCGCGGGGGATGCATAATGACTGATAGTGCCCGGAGTGTCGATGTGCCAGAGTTCGTTTCCATCGAAGTCAAACGCATGTAATTTTGCATCCGAAAAACTGTTCACAAAGACCGTGTCGTCGTAGATGAGCGGCGAGGATGCGACGCCCCAAGATAAAGGACTCGTCTCGATCGTCCTGCTCCACACAGTAGTCCCATTTGTTGCATTCACGCAGTACAGATCGCCTGTGTGTGAGCCGACAAACACCCGATCCCCTGATGCGGCAGGCGTGGATGCACCACCCAGACCGCCAATCGGATTCTTCCAGATAACCTCCCCTGTGGTCTCGTTCAGGCAGAATAGATCGAGGTCGCCAGTACCCATCCCACCTAACCAGTTCGAGACATAAACTCGTTCATCAAAGATGCTTGCGCCAGCGCAGATAAAACCGTCCCCGGTCGGGTTTGTCGCCCATAGCAGCGTGTCTGTGAGCGGCGCATCCCCGCTTGCGTTTCCTGTGCGCTCTGGGTCACTGTGGAACTGTGACCAGTCTGCGGATGCAATCGTTGTGGTGAGTACAAGCGCCAGCAGGACTATGGTTGCTATTTTTGTTGTGGTCTTCGGGTTCACGGGTAGACCATAGTGATTGTTTTAACTTAAACATGCCTGCCTATATGTCGATACAGTCTGCCGCCACCTGCAGAATCACCAGCGCGTCAAGGGACGTTACTTTATTATCACCGTTCAAATCGGCTTCATCGACGGCAGGAACCGCTCCGACCGCCATCTGTAGTGCGATCAGAGCGTCCGCGGTCGTAACTTTTCTATCGCCGTCGAGATCGCCTTTTATGGGCGGATCGCGGAACGCATACAGGTAACCAGAGTCCGATCCCACGAAGAGGATCCCGTCCGATACTGCAGGCTGTGCCATGTTGTATTGGTTGGTGTCATAACTCCAGATCAACGTGCCACAATCGGCATCGAAACAGTAGATCGTTCCGCTATCATAGTTGGCTGTGGTGTACACCATGCCGTTTGCAACGACCGGCGATGAGAGACATGCTCCTTCAAGTGTCTGATTCCAGACCTCGGTTCCGTCGCTTGCATCGATGCAGTTAATCTTCTTCTCTTTGTCTCCGATGTAGATCTTACCGCCTGATATCGCAGGCGAAGAGAGCGAGCCATAAAGAGACCTGCTCCAGACCTCAGTTCCTGTCGCAATATCGACAGCGTACAGTTTCTTCTCATTCTTCCCTGTTGCAAAGTACACAACTCCATCACAAGCAGCAGGTGTTGTCGTCACCTTGTCACCTACAACAAATGTCCACCCTTTGGTATGCGTTGCAATATCAACACAGTTCATCGCGTTTCCACCTCCAAAGAAGAGTTTGCTGCCGTCTGTTGCAACCGACATATACCAATCAGAACTGCCTGATGCCGAGTAATTCCACTGTTCGGCTCCATCGAAATCGAATGCATGTAGCCACCCATCCGAAGAGCTGACCACATAGACCATGCCGTTATGGATTAGCGGCGAAGATGCGACACCATAGTATCCCGGATCTGGTTCGATCGTTCTGTTCCAGATCGTGGCTCCATCGCTTGCATCGATGCAGTATAGATCGCCACTGAAATATGTGGCGCCGGCAAACACCCTCCCACATTCGATAGCTGGTGTCGAAACACCGCCGTATCCGCCGAGTACGTTGCTCCATACGATGCTCCCATTAGATTCGTCAAGACAATGTAATCCAAGATTTTCAGTCCCGCTGCTAGGCCAGTTAGATACGTAGACTCGACCTGCAACGACACCTGCGCCGCCACCGATATAGCCACTTCCGAGATCGGTACACCATATCAAATTGGCGGTGATCGGCGCGTCTCCGCTCAAATTCCCTGTGCGTGCCGGATCGTTGTGGAACATCGGGTACTCTGCCGCCGCGGGCAGCAGAAGTACCGATATTGCGATCATCAGAACCGCGGCGTCTGTTGCGATCGATCTGGCGATTGGAGACATCCCGGACCCATATTAAACGGTGATCGCTCCTGCCGCCGCCTGATGGATCATTAGCGCGTCAAGCGATGTTACGTGCCCATCGCTGTTCACATCAGCCTCTTCGTTGGGGTGAATTGCTCCGACCGCCATCTGAAGAGCGATGACCGCATCTGCGGTGGTGACGCTGCCGTCATGGTTTACATCACCAGGATCCGCGATGAATACACCGATCCGTATCAGCATATCAGTGTCGTTCGGTGCAGAACTCATTCTGCCGTAGTACCATACAACGACATCACCATCACTGAGCTCGAATTTGTTTCCACCGACCATCGGCATCGGGTCATCAGGGTAGTTCACCCAGTAGCACCAGCCGTCCCATGTGACCGGGTCGCTCGCCCTGCCAGCGATCGCCACCACAGAAAGCGAGCCATAGTCTTCATACCATGCATCGCTGATCGTGTAGTTGAATCCATCCTCTTCAGTAGCTCTTATGAGCGCCGCGAGTGCGCATGTCCGGTTGATCGTATATTCCTTGCCGCTGTCGTCTGCTGTGATGTTGAACGTGCCCCTGCCGAGTGACACATCTCCGTTCCAGTAATCGTAGCTCGTATCGGTCCGAATCAGCATATCAGTGTTCTCAGGAGTCGATTCCATGCTGTCTGCGTGGTACCATACCACTGCGTCGCCGTCTGCCAATTCATGCGCATTGGCTCCGACCATCGGCGACGGATCGTCAGGATAGTTCACCCAGTACATCCAGTCGCTTACGCCATCTATTTCAGCGACGTAGAGTGTGCCGTAGGAGTCGTACCACGAATCATTGATCGTGTAATCAAATCCACCAACTCTCGCTGCTCCGATGATTGATGTAATCGCGCATGTCCGGTTGATCGTGTATTCCTTACCGCTGTCGGCGGTGACATTGAAGGTGCCAGAACCAAGCGCTACGTCTCCGCTCCAGTAATCGTAGCTCGTCTCGATCCGCACCAGCATATCGGTGTTCTCTGGAGTCGATTCCATGCTATCAGCATGATACCATGTCACAACATCGCCATCATCCAGTTCATATCCATTGGGTCCGACCATCGGCATAGAATCATCAGGATAATTCACCCAGTACATACAGTCACTCACACCATCGATTTCAGCGACGTACAACGTTCCCCATGATTCGTACCATGAATCGTTGATCATATAACTGAATCCGCCTTTTTCTGCTGCCCTGATGAGCGCTGCAAGTGCACAGGTTCGGTTGATCGTGTATTCCATACCGCTGTCTGCGGTTACGTTGAACGTGCCAGAACCAAGTGATACGTCTCCGCGCCAGATGGTGGTTGGACCAAACGCATACACCCCCCCTCCGCCTATGGTAAAGACCATGCCGTCAGCCACAGCCGGCGATGCGCCGCCTTCGGGATAGCTCCACACGATC
>CBDAFH010000065.1:0-10913 GCA_965195165.1 uncultured ANME-2 cluster archaeon
CCGTTCTCGTACTCAAAGATCTGGTTTAAGTAGTAATTGTTGCAGGAGCGGTAACTGATCGAGCCGAGACCTGTCAGGCTTACGTCACTGCTATAGGGAACCATGCCTGACGCGTTGTTTGCATCTATCCACATACCACAGCCGTTGTCATTTGCCGAGAGCGTGCCGCTTGATCTGCCCGGACTGATGACAGGGATGTCCCCGCCGCCCCGTATTTACCGTATATCTAATCTACTTGATCTCAAATATACTGCCTCATCTCCGTTTCCGATCGTGGCCTGCACCTGCACCTCATGGTCATCAGGTGCTCTTGCAGCGATCCTTGCGAATATGCCTCTTGTAAGATTAAGAGAATCGGATTCCTGCGGGCTTCCCCGGCGCCCCACGGGCATGCGGTTCCCTTAACTATGCAGACGTCCGCGTTCCCGGTCTCCTCGGCAGCAAAGCTCCCACCGAGCTGGTTCATCACGCTTGCGCAGATTTCCCCGATGCTTGTGCGGTCAAGTTCCCCGGAATCGAATGGATAGATATCAACGATGATCTTCTCGACCATATCAGTCATCTGGTGGATCAGGACCTTCTTCTGCTCCGGAGGAAGCGGCTGGAGCAGCGCAGGGATCATCGCGGTCAGGATGCTCCTGATGCGGTTCTGCATATCGAGCGTGTCGCGTTCGGTCAGGAGATCGTCGTGCAGACCCTTGGTGTGGAGGAGTGCCTTCACCCTCGACATCAGTTCTTCCTTGTTAACCGGCTTTGTGAGAAACTCATCCGACCCTGAATCGCTCCCCTTTATCCGGTAGCTAACCTCAGAGAGGGCGGTCACAAGGATGATCGGTATGAACTGGGTGTCAGGATCGCCCTTCAGCCGTTTGCTGACCTCGTATCCGTCCATTCCGGGCATCATGATGTCAAGTAGGATGAGGTCTGGTTTCCCGGTCTTTACCTTCTCGATAGCTTCCTCGCCGCTTGATGCGGTGACGATGTCGTAGTCCATGCATAGATGCGCCTCCAAGAGATCCACGTTCATCGGCTCATCATCAACGACCAGAATTTTCGGTTTTGTCTCCCCAGTCATACGCCCCTCCGGTACCATGTCATCGTTGCCGGTTCAGTATCCGCTTCAAGCAGTAGATCACGAATTGTACGAATCGCACGAATGCCCCGCGGATGTGGATGCCTGGCCATCATTTAATTTGAGAGGATACCCAAGTTTCACGCTCCCAGATACTGCGCAACATCTGTCTTGAACTGGTGGACATCGATCGGTTTTGAGATGTACCCTGCACATCCTGCTTCAATAAACCGCGCCTCATCCCCGCTCATGGCGTGTGCGGTAAGCGCAACCACCGGCACCGTGCTGGTTGCAGGATCAGCTTTCAGTTTCTCAAGCACCTCGGGACCGTCCATTCCCGGAAGTTGCATATCAAGTAGTATCAGGTCAAATTTTGTATCTTTGACGCGTTCAAGTGCTTTGAACCCATCTTCTGCAGGAGTTACCTCATATCCGTACGTTTCCAGCAGATCCACAGCAAGCTCCATATTCATCGGATTATCTTCAACCACTAATATCTGTGTCATCTTCTTCTACCGCCTCACAAGCATTGCAACTTTCTTGATCTCGTTTACCAGTTCTTCCCTGGCAAACTCTCCTTTGCACATCACCGCGGTCACATCACTCCTCAGCCGTATTATATCTTCTGATGTGGGATCCCTTGATGTGCAGATGATTATCGGGATATTTCTCGTTGCAGGATACGCCTTCAGCCTCGATACCACATCAAACCCGCTCAATTCAGGCATCATCAGATCGAGTATCAGCACATCAGGATGTTCGCTGAAGCTCTTCTGTATCCCTTCCTCTCCGCCATAAGCGCGTATGACCTCAAACCCTACTGGCTCGATCATCGATGCTACCAGTTCAACAGCATCCGGATCATCGTCCACGACGAGCACCTTTGGCATATCGACCTCGAGCGCGTCCTTAAGAGTGTTCAATGCAGCGATGAGAGTTCTCTTTTCAACCGGTTTTACGAAGTAATCTACTACACCAAGCGAAAATCCAACCTCCGCCTCATCCAGCATCGATACCACGATCACAGGGATGTCGCTCGTTTCGGAATCGTACTTCAGGTACTTAAGCACGTCCCACCCATCCATGCCCGGCAGCATGATATCCAGTGTGATTGCGAATGGTTTGAGTCTCTTCGCGACTGCCAGCGCTTCCCTGCCATTGTAGGCTGGTATAACCCTGTATCCTGCACTGGTAAGCGTCACTGTCAGGAGTTCGCTTGAGTTTTCATCATCCTCCACGACAAGGATGAGCGGTTCATTTCCGCTTGCACCTTCTGGCTCGATGATCTCTGGCATATCGATACCGGCGATCTCTTCCGCGGACACGACATCTGCCACCGCCGGCACTTCATGCATCTTTTCAGGAATTTCCGCAAGAGGCACTACCTCCGCGCCTAACATATCCTCTTCTGTCGCTTCCGCTTCTGTTTCAGATTTCGCCCTACACTCCATCGGAATCGTGAACGTGAACGTGCTGCCCATCCCTGTTTCGCTCTCGGCCCATGCCGTGCCGCCGTGCAGTTCTGAAAACTTCTTGACAAGCGAAAGCCCGAGTCCGGTTCCGCCGTACTCCCTGGATGTGGTTGCGTCCGCCTGCATAAATGGCTGGAAGAGCTTCTTCTGGTCTTCTTCAGAGATTCCGATCCCTGTGTCTGTGACCGAGATCTCTGCCATGTCCTCAATCTGCCGTGCGCCCACCGTAACCGAACCGTGTTCAGGCGTGAACTTGATTGCGTTACTCAGGAGGTTATAGAGTATCTGCTTGAACTTGCCCTCGTCCGCATGGATCGTGGTGAGACCTTCATCGACTGAAAGATCCACCACAATACTCTTCTTTGCCGCAATCGATGCGGTCAGTTCCCTCACCTCGTTGATCGCGTCAGAGACAGAGAAATCCTCGCAGATTAGTTCTATCTTTCCAGCTTCGACCTTTGAGAGGTCTAGTATGTCGTTTATCAGTTGCAAAAGATGTTTGCCGCTTACAAGGACGTTATTTACATACTTCGCCTGCTTCTCATTTACATGACCGAATATGCCATCGTGGAGTATCTCAGAAAATCCTATGATCGAGTTTAACGGAGTTCTCAGTTCGTGGCTCATGTTTGCAAGGAACTCAGACTTTGTCCGGCTCGCTGCTGCAAGTTCCCGCGATGTTATCTCAAGTTTGTCACGCTCACTCCTTAGCTCGGCAGCCATCTCCTGTATCTCCGTGTAGGCGTTCGCGTTGTTGATAGCCACTGCGATCTGGTCTGCGACGCGCTTTATAAAGCCCACCAGTTCCGGCGTGGCTTTCTTGGTATAGCATGTAAGCACGACACTGAGCAGCACATCCTTAAAGATTATGGGCGTGCTGATGATGGTATCCGGTGGAACCATACCATCTCCGGACGGTATCTTGTATATGGTATCTCCAAGATCGGTTGCCACGACCATCTTCTTCATTGCGGCGGTCTTGCCAGGAATCCCCTCGCCATACAAGAACGATTGCTCTGCGACCGCGTCCGCAGCACCTCTTGCCACTGCCGGCAGAAGCGTCTTCGAATCGTGGTTGTATAGGTAGACGACGCCCAGACGCGAATCCGTATACTTCATCAGGTTAGAGAGACCCTCGGTTATGATTGTGTTTAAGTCGATGGTCATGCTCGTAACCGTCAGGATATCTGTGTACGCCTCCTCCGCACTCTGCTTCTTCCTGAGGTTCTCCTCAATCCTCTTACGCTTTGCAACCTCTGACTCCAGGTTTTTATTCGTCTCTTCGATGTCTACTGCAATGTTCATTATCGCAAGTCTCTGCTGCTCACCCTCCGCGACCTTCCTGTCCAGTTCCGCAGTTCTCGCATCCACCATCCCCTCGAGACCTTGACCGTACTCTTCCAGTTCCACTCTCGATTCTTTGAGATTGGCGGTCACGTCATCGAAAGCCCTTGAGAGTTCTCCGATCTCATCGTCTCTGCTGGTACCGACCCTGTAATCCAGATTCCCACCAATTAGCTCTTCAGTACCCTTGCGCAATCTCTCAATCGGTCCTGTTATCGTTCCGGATAGCGTGATTGCGAGTGTTGTACCCAGAAGCAAAAGACCGACGAGAATGAGTAGCATTAGGTCACCTATCCTGGCAACAGGAGCAAACGCTTCTTCTGTACTCATCTCCGCTACCACGCACCACCCCCTCTCAAGTATATGCGTTTGAACCCTGAGAACCTCCACACCTGTATAACTCTTGCATATAATCACCTCATTTTCGTACCCGTCCAAATATCTGACATCCTCAGGTTCAATTACTGAATAGAACGTCTCAACCATCTGTTTCAAAAACGTATCATTAAGAAACCTCGAGGGCGTTATCATATAGCCGTCCTTGTTCACGAGGAAGATCTCACCGGTCTCCCCGAGACCGGTTCTGTATAATAATATCTTGTTTAGTCCTCCCGTCGAAACCCGCATAGCAACAACACCTAACAAAACAGCATCTTCTTCATCGAAAACCGGTGCAGAAAAAGTGATTGTGTCTATTTTTCTATCATCGGAGACATAAGAATCCTTAATAAAGGCGCCTTCCTTCCCGCCGATGAAATAGGGATCATTGCTCTTGTCTTTCCCGGTATCGATCTCTTCGCTTGAGGCAACGATCGTTCCATTCTTGTCAAGCACTAAGACACTATAAGTATACTCGTTTACCGCTGCGGTATTCTTCAGTCTCCGTATAACATCAGCATACTTACTGCCATAATCCGGGTCATCCCGGTCCGCCAATAACAATTGTTCTATAACGATACTCTCTGATAATTGCTTGATTGCTTCTTCTTCACTGTTCAGAAAAGTCTCGACATGGTTCGCTCTTGATTCGGCAGAGGTCAGCAGATGATTGCAGATATCGCGCTCTACCACATCTTCTAAAAACATTTTGTTGACCATGGTGGTAGCCATACCCGTAATCAGGACGAGTGCTAATATAGTTAGAAAAATCTTCAGCCGGATATTCATCTGCTAAAACCCCCCACCATCACGGTTCCCCCACGATCTTATATCCTGGCTCCTTGCCTGACTCCCCAAGAAGCGCGTTTATCTCCTTCTTGAGTTCTATCATCTTAAGCTCCCTGCCCACAGCCAGTTTGTTGAATTTCTCAAGTTCATCGGCTCTCTTCTTAAGCTCCCCTTCAGCAGCTTTCCGCTCTGCGATGTCCCTTATCAACCCTGTCGCATTCCATCTGCCTTTCAGATTCACCGCAGAGAGAGAAAGTTCGACCGGGAATTCAGTACCGTCCTTTCCGATAGCAGCCACTTCAAGTGTTTTTCCAAGAGCATCGCCCTGTCCCATTTCCTTAAATCCCTCGAACCCTTTCGAAAAAGCAGGGTGGAATCGTTCGGGCACAAGGAGTGTATGTAAATTTTTGCCGATTGCTTCCTCTTCCGTGTAGTCAAACATCCGTTCTGCAGCTTTATTCCAGTATGATATATTCCCTTCAGGATCCATCATGAGGATGGCATCATTAGCGGAAGCGGTTATCATCCGCAACTTCTCTTCGCTCTCACGGATCGCCTCCTCCGCGAGCTTTCGCTCGGCAACTTCCTGCGCCAGCCCTTTGTTCGCCCCTACCAGTTCAGCGGTGCGTTCCTGCACACGTTTTTCCAGCCCATCGTGCGCTATCTGAAGCGCATCGTTAACCCGACTCAGTTCTGCTGACTGAGCGCACCTCTTTGCGAGGGTCTCTACGACCTTAAAGAGCAGACTCGAATAGTTACGGATCACATCCTCCCCAACAACACGCATATTCCCTGCTTCTTTTACGAGCGTCCCCTGGTCAATGTCGATTTCATGCGCTATCTCTTCGAGATCATGGAGTTGCTCGGAAGAAAACTTCTCATGGATGAACTGCCCGGCAAACATCGTTCCTTTGTGCTCGCCATCGATCATGATCGGTGCAACAAAATGCCCGCCGTGTGCAAAGCAGTAGAAGATCTCTGCTTTTTCTGACAGAAGCGCGTTCTCCACCATCTCCACAAACGACTGGAAGCAGCGCTCTTTTCCTTTCTCTGCCGATTGGATCAGGGAGCAAAATCCGGTCGGATTGGTGAACTTTGTCAGGGGCTCGCCTTCGGGCGAGAGGATCACAGAAGAGATTCCAACAGCTCTTGCGAAGCTATCCTGGATCGACTGGAGTTCCTCGATGTCGATCAGTTCACGTAGCGACGGTGACGAGCCGCTCATCTCTCCCCCTGTTTATGGATATGCCTTGTACGGGAATCCGCCTGCTGACCGTTCCATGCCTGTAACCATCATCTCAAACACCGATAGCGGCATCCCGAGTCCGAGCAGGTCGCCTTCCCATCCGCCAACCGCTCTTGCCCCGAGACAGAAGAAAGATCCGTTTAAGCTCTGCTCCAGGAATGGCAGGGCGGTCAGGTCTGCACATACACCCCGGATCCCGATGGTGCTCAGCAGGAAGCGGTTACCTGTGAGAAAATTATAGCCCTGGATCGCACGCAATGCCTGTTTCGGAAGCACCCCGAGAATCACGACGTCGGGAGCGATATCAATCGCCCCTGCCGGATACGCAACCGCGGCATCCATGATATCGGGCTGGATCGAAGTCATCCCAGCGACAGCGTTCTGTGCTGCACCAAGTTTCTCGTACCGCCCTGTGTCGCCCTCGCCAAAGAGCGCAAACTGCATGTTATCGCTTGCTTTGCATCCATAGACGAGACCGTTTGTAAAGTCTGCCGGCGATGCGGCCGTCTCCATCATGTCGGTGTACTTCCGCGTTCTGGGAAGCGGTTCTTCCTGATACTGATCGACGAGACCAAGAGCGATTGCTGCTGCCGGACATCCGACATTTCCCTTGTTGATCACAACAACCTCGCCATCCATCGCGGCGATCCGCACTGCCTCGCACCACGGAACCCCCTGATATTCCTCAGGAGTCTTCGTACCCTCTGGGATCTCGTGCCCTTTGAGAATTAATTTAACGCCAACCGGCTGAACAATCGAGCCCGGCTCGTCAAAGATATTCATGAACTTCTTGCTCGCTTCCTCAAATGTCATTCCACTACCCTGTCCTGTGTTATCCATCTTTTCACACCCCTCTGAAGGCTATCACAACCTATGACCGATTCTGTTTCAGTCTACCTCGCCCCATGCATTGCAACCTTCACAATCTAATTTACCAGTTCTGGTTTATTAAACATTCCGTTCTGCGGCGGGGGTTTTTATACCACCCCGTAAGTCTCATGGATCAGTCCGCCTTCGTCTTCAGCCGTATACCCTCAGGCGTTATCTCAAAAACGGTAAGGTCTGGCATGACATCTGTGCTGCGCATCTTGGGGATGGTGAGATAACGCTCCACCTTATCGGTATATGGGTTCTCCTTCACCAGAAGCCTGACCGATCCATATACCGAATAATCGGCAACCTGATTGGTCATTAGATATGCAGACTCGTCCATGATGAATAGGGTGGTGCAGCCCTCTTGTTGAGGGTGAAATTCAGCGCATCGAACTGGTCCCTGAAATCCTGGGCAGTCGAATGGAGCATGAAGACCCCGATATTGTCGATGACCGCGACATCAGTACTATCTGGTACGTAATCGGTAAGCTGGGAGAGTTCGACCTCGAGCCCTTCCTGCGCGAATCCGTACTTTGTCACATGTCCGGATTTGGTTGAGCGGCTCTCAAAGACGCGTCCGATGATCAATTGCCCGTTGTCGTAATACCTAGCAAGATCGAGCCCGAGCATCTCTGCCTGCACGAGGATATCTTCAGGCGACTCTTCCGTTGCGATGTCCACGCACCTCCTGCCGTCCATGCAAGCTTTGTAGAGGAAGTGAATCCCAAAAATCGTCTTTCCGGCACCCGGCATGCCTGTTACCAGAATCGCCTTGCCCTTCGGGTAGCCGCCACTCAATTTCACGTCCAGTTCATCGATTCCTGTTGGTACACGCTCCATATTCGCTCCTGCCCTCTAAAACGGTGTTTGAAGATTTGTGATAATATTTCAAACGAAGTTATATAAATGTATTCCGCGTTCTGCCCCTGATATCCTGCATCTTTATGTGCAAGATATCCTGATATAACCGATGCAAATATCTACAATCCCTGCCAGATAAATCCACAGGAACCCTATGCCGCAGACACCAGCACCACCCATCGCAGAGAAACTCGCAGAAAAGCAGAAATCGATCAGCATAGCCGAGTTCTTCGAAAAAAACAAGCAGATGCTCGGATTCGATTCGTTGCAGCGGTCCCTGATAACGACGATCAAGGAGGCGGTCGACAATGCGCTCGATGCCTGTGAGGAGGCAGAGATCCTTCCTGATCTCTTGATAGAGATCAAGACCGCTTCACCAGCACCGAATCTTATTTTGACAGTCGAGGACAACGGTCCCGGTATTGTGAAGGAGCAGATCCCGAAGGTCTTTGCGAAGTTGCTGTACGGCTCCCGTTTCCATGTTATGAAGCAGTCGAGAGGGCAGCAGGGGATCGGGATCAGCGCATCGGTTCTGTATGCGCAGTTAAGCACAGGAAAGCCTGTGAGGATCATCTCAAAGATCGGTTCGCAGCAGCCAGCGCATTACTGCGAGCTCATAATCAACACGAGCAAGAACGAGCCCGAGATTCTTGAGGAGCGGGTGATCGAGTGGGACCCCCCGCACGGCACCAGAATCGAACTCGAGATCAAGGGCGCGTATGTGAAGGGGCGGCGGCAGTCGGTTCTTGAATACCTGCGGAACACCGCCATCGTAAATCCGCACGCGAGACTGACGCTTATCGATCCTGACGGCGAGTACACTGTATTTGACCGGGCAACCGATCTCCTGCCAGAGCCGCCGACAGAGATCAAGCCGCATCCGGCAGGGATCGAACTTGGGACGCTTATGAAGATGCTGCGGTACACAGACCGGCAGCAGCTGTTAACGTTTCTGAAGGACTCGTTCTCAAGAATCGGGGCTGTGACCGCAGAAAAGATCTGCACCCATGCAAAACTAAAACCCTCACGTAAGCCCCAGAAACTCACGCACGAGGAGACAGAACGGCTGCTTGATGCCTTCAAGAAAATAAAGATAGATTCGCCACCGACCGATTGCCTCTCGCCGATCTCAGAGGATCTCATCTACAAAGGCGTTGAGAAAGAGTACCCAGTCGACTTCATAGCAACGACGAAGCGCTCGGCTGCCGTGTACGCGGGAAATCCGTTCCTTGTCGAGGCGGCGATCGCTTACGGCGGCGATCTGCCAGTTGAGGGCAAGGTGGAGATCTTAAGGTTCGCAAACCGGGTGCCTCTCCTCTACCAGCAGGGCGCATGTTCGATCACGCACGCTATCGAGCGGATAAACTGGAAGTACTACGGGCTCTTGCAGCCCGGCGGATTTCCCGCGGGACCGTGCGCGATCCTCGTGCATGTCGCATCCACCAACGTGCCATTCACATCCGAGTCCAAAAACGCGATCGCAGATGTTCCCGAGATCTTAGGTGAGGTCGAAAATGCTGTGCGCACCGTCTCGGGCAGACTTAAGAAATACCTCGGGAAGCGGGATCTGCTTTCGAAACGTAAGGAAAAGGAGAATCTCATCAAGAGAGTGCTTCCGAGACTTGCGACCAAGGTCTCTGACATCCTTGAGAGGGATACTCCGAATATCGATCCTGTTGTTGCAAGGATCATGGGAAATCTCCTTGTGAACCGCTCTGTGAGCCGGAATGAGAACGGGTTCGATGTCGAGATACGGATCGAGAATCATACGAATACTGCGCAATCCCTTAAAATACACGACCTCATCCCTTATGAGGTCAAAAGCGCAGAACCCGAGCCACGCAGGGTAGTGATCGGGGATCGGTTCGATCATCTCTGGGAGGTCTCGCTCCGATCAGGAGAGCGTGCGTCTCTTACATACACAATCGAAGCGGGCGAGGTCGAGGGTGACGAGGTCTCGCTTCCCGCGCCGATGGTGGAAGGGATGCCTGCCGGAATGGTCACAGGCGCAAAGGTGCTCGGACGCGGGTGAATACAGGTGAGCCAGACTGTCAGCACGATCGTTATAAAATAGAATCCAACCAATATCCTGCCGATGACAACATCCGAGCGAAAAATCGAGCATCTGAAGATATGTGCCA
Source organism: uncultured ANME-2 cluster archaeon (assembly GCA_965195165.1). Taxonomy (GTDB): domain Archaea; phylum Halobacteriota; class Methanosarcinia; order Methanosarcinales; family Methanogasteraceae; genus Methanogaster_A. The sequence goes on from CBDAFH010000065.1 coordinate 10,177, forward strand.
GCGTTCCGGTCGAAGCGCATATGTCTGCTGGATTCGATGACATTCACTTAATCCACCGTGCTATACCCGAGATCGATAAGGACGAGATCGACACCTCGACAGAGTTGTTCGGGAAGCGATTGGGTGCGCCGCTATTCATTGCATCGATGACCGACGGATCCCGAAACATACACGATCAACGAGGCGCTTGCGATAGCAGCAGAACACCTCGAGGTCAAAAGTCAGCGGGCTGCACTCGAGAATCCAGAAATCACAGTAGGGATGGGCACGGGCACCATGTAACTTAACAACCTCGTGCGTAGGAGTACTTTTACAGATTTTGTTCCATTTGTTTTCTTATCTCCAACGATCTTTCATCGCCTTGTTTTTTAAGCCAATCCCGTATTTTTTCACGTTCATCGCAAGATTCTATAGTTTCAATGAATTTGGCATGCTTCTTCAGGTTCTTTCTACAGATTATCTCAAGGGAATTACGTAATGTATCAATTGCCCCATGTCTCATAGCGTAATACTCTTTATCACTTGCAATTCCGATTGCACCACCATGAACGATTTTTGACCTCATTTCATAAATCCATAGAACTTCGGCAGGATCTATGAATGACTTGTCAACATAAGTATTTAACAAAAGCATACGATATGCCAATGTCTCTCCTTTCTTCTTATCTGATCTTGTTGTCAATATTGCTTCCAATGCCGTTGATAAGTTAATAATTTTGATGTCTGGATCTTCTTCT
>CBDAFH010000066.1:0-5625 GCA_965195165.1 uncultured ANME-2 cluster archaeon
TATCCAACCAACTGCCCCATCACTCCGCAACCCATCTCTGCAAATTCGACCACGTGCCGCCATAGAATGCTCTGACCAATGCGCTTGACATAATCGTATTTCTACATACGATCATCGTGGAAACATTGCATAAGCTACACATTATATAAGCATATGTACCGCTATGCTTATATACTTATTTGTCGATTCCATCTTATGCCCCCCAAACAGCGCGGAGAAGAACTTAAAAAAATCGTCAGGAATGTCCGGGATGGAACATTCGAATACGATAGCAAAGAGCCGGTGAAAACCGACTGGGCACAATATCCGAAGGGCGGGGCATCTTGAGATCATGGATGATGTGGTGCCACACTGGAGAGGATGTACATGAATTTCGTCCCAATGCCATGTACGTCAGAACTCATCTTACATAAAACCCCTGTGAACGGAACCATCGTCACCAGCCGGCGCGGCAGTCCCCGCGTCCGCCATAGATTTATTAGCAAACGACCCCAAGAGACGGTATACCCAAAAGCGGGGGTTGCCCAGCCAGGTCAAAGGCGATGGGTTTAGGGCCCATTCTCGCAGGAGTTCGTGGGTTCGAATCCCACCCCCCGCATTTTCAGGAAAGGCGTCTTCAAACCTCGCTCCTCTGGGATTCTTTCCATTCAACGCCTGCCCCGAGCGCCTGTTTTTTCAGTGCGGCGACTCCGCAGAGCGTGATCAGCCAGAGATGTGCGATGAGTCCGAACGTCTGGACAACCCCGCGGCGTAGACCATACCTCTGCCACAACCGAAGCCCGTACAACGGCACGAGCGGTGTAGCAAGAAACGCGACAAAGGGCAGCGTCAGCGCAAGAAACCAAGCCAACCTCCTCGACACAGGGATCTTCGACCGCAGAAACGATCCCAGGTATGTGCGCACCCCCTGGTATGCGCCGGTTAACCACCTGACGCGCTGATTGAAGAGATCTCCGATGCTGGACGGTGCCTGTTCACCTACAAGCGTCTCTGGAACGAATACGCCGACAAGACCCGAAAGATATGCTTTCTGGGTGAAATCAAGATCCTCGCACGAGACGGACTCGTTTAACCGGTTGAATCGATGCGCTTCCATGAGTTTCGTATTCAATACCCCGATCAGACCGTTGAACTGGTTAAATCCACCCATTCTCTTAAATACCCGGTAAACATCGGAAAAAAAGAAGTATTCCGCGGCAATCGTCCGGGTCACGATGTTTTCATCAGCATTCGTGACGAAACGTGCGCTGCTTGCGATTATCGCATTATGGTTCGATCTCAGTGCACCCACGCATTCGATCAGGAAATTCCGCCGGGGACGGCTGTCCACATCAAAGAGCGCTATGTAGTCCGGCATCGTTTCGTACGCCGCGAGAGCGTCGTTTGCCGCGCCAGCACGCCGCCCACGGTTGTCCATGCGGGCAAGCACGCCAATCGGCATCTCTTCTAAAAATTTCAGGCGGTCATCATCCCCCTCCTTAAGATCGAGGACATAAGTGACCCGAACATCCAGATCCCCTTTTTCGAGATCCAGTAGGCACTCTACGGACTTCTTAAGCACTGATAGCGGCTCAAACGACGCCACCGGTACGATGACAGCCAGTTCTTCCATCACTTAAGGAGCAGGGTGATTATATCAGCACCCTGTGTGGCATTCACGATCAGGTTCAGCACGATGCCGATGAGCGCTCCTGTGATCAGACTGGTGATGATCCGGATCTTGATGATGAGAACTGCTGCTATGATCACGGATATGATCAGTCCGATGCCGGAACTCGATCCGATCATTCCCAGAAGACCGACTGACCCGGATATCCATTCCAGCAGTACCGAGATTGCATTTATTCCGAATACGATGCCCACTATCACGCCGATTATGGTGAATGTATTGTTTCCCATGGTGTCACCCTGCCATCAATTTTGCAATCAGTTCAGATGCACCCGATCCCCGGTCGCCATGTAGATCACGCTCTCACAGATGTTCACGGCATGATCCCCGATCCGCTCGAGATACTTCGATACGAAGAGCAGGTGCGAGATGTTGGTGAGTTTCTTCGGATCCTCCACGAGATATGTCAGGAGTTCCCTTCTGACCTGATCGTACAACCCGTCGACAATATCGTCCTTATCTGCCGTCGCATAAGCAAGATCGCTGTCAGAATCGTGAAATGCCTTGATTGCGGAACCTAACATCTCACGCGTCATATCTGACATGCGCGGGATATCGATCAGGGGTTTCACGTGCGGCTCTCCTTTCGAGTATATGGTGACTCTTGCAATATCGACAGCAAGATCGCTCATCCGCTCAAGGTCGATCTGAATCTTGAGTGCCGTTGCAATCGTCCTGAGATCGACTGCCATCGGCTGCTGGAGCGCGATCAATCGCAGACATGCCCTCTCGATGTCACATGCGAGATCATCCACCCCCCGATCCCTATCGATCACCGATTGAGCCAGCGCCGCGTCCAGATTCTTAAGCGATACGACCGCATCATGGATGATCGCATCAACCATGCTGCCAAGTTTTATGATGTTTTCCTTAAGCTCTTCCAGTTCCTGTTCGTACTGATTCCTTACCATTGTAACCTGTTATGTATCCGAAGTTATATTAGATTTTGCGATCCATCAGCGCACGATCTTTGATATATCGAGTTCGAGGATGTCCTCTGCGCCAAGACGCTTCAGTTCCGGGATTAAGATGTTCACGGTCTCCTTCGCAACCACGGTCTCGACCGCGTAATATTCGGAGTTGTATAGCTTGGTCACGGTCGGCAGTTTCATCGCAGGCAGCGCGGCGATCAACTCGTCGAGTTTCCCTGCTGGCACGTTCATATCCAGAAGCACTTTACCGCGAGCCTCGATGACCGCAAGAAGCAGCGTTCGTATCTCCTCAATCTCTATTCGCTTCGTGGAATCGTTCCAGCTATCCTTGTTCGCGACCAACTTCGTTGTTGATTCGAGCATCACATCGATGATCTTTAAATTGTTCTTCCGAAGCGTCGATCCGGTCTCGGTGACATCGACCACGACATCCATCAGATCAGGAACCTTCGCCTCGGTGGCGCCGTAAGAGAAATGGATCGTTACAGGAATCCCGAGTTTCTCGAAATAACTTCGGGTGATATTTGGGTACTCGGTCGTCACCCTGCTGTTTGGCTTGATATCGGACGCATTTTCGATTTCCCGGTCATCAGGCACCGCAATAACGATCTTGACGATTCCTGCCCCCTGCTTGCTGTATGGCATGTCGGCAATCTCGATCACGTCTGCGCCGGACTCGATCACCCAATCGTGCCCTGTTATTCCCACATCGAAGTATCCCTCAGCCACGTAACCGGCAATCTCCTGCGGACGCAGGATCTTCACTTTTCCTATCCGCGGGTCGTTGATCTTTGGGTTGTACTCCCTTTCGGTCCTCTTGATCTCGAGATCTGCCTGTTTGAAGAGGAGGAACGTCTGCTCCTCAAGGCTTCCTTTTGGTATTGCTATACTCAACATCGATGTGACTATGTGGTGGCGCATTAATAATTTTCTTGTCAGCGGCGTTGATTCGTTGATCTATCCATGAGGTTGTTATTCAGTGACCATGTGAAAGAGACCAGGATAAGACCAGGATAAAGATTTATGGATAAACTGCGCAAACAGATTCGTGCAGAGGACAAGAACGTTGAGATTGCGCTTAATAATCTGAAAGATTGAAAGATGTCATGGAGCAAGAAGAGAATACCGTTATCGAATATCGTTGGCAGCAGCCACAGATCAGGGATAGCCATGACCGACCGTGAAACAGCGATGATTCTTGCAGCCGAGGATATCAGGCACCTGTTATCGAGAGGATACCCGCGCACAGGAGTCATACGGTTCGCAAGCGACCATTACCGGCTGGAAAATCGGGATCGGTACATACTGATGCGTGTCGTCGTCGAACCTGGGGTTGCGGCATTGCGCATCAGCAAAAGGCTACCGTGCGCAGGCATCAAAGATAAAGAGATCATGGTAGATGGATACAACGTCATCATCGCAACAGAAAGCGTGATTTCAGGGGAATCGGTATTCTTATGCGATGACGGATTTATACGTGACATCAGAGGTGTTTTCAGGAACTACAAAAATCCGGTGGAGGGCGTTTGCAGACAGGTTCTTGAGATCCTGTCCGGATACGAGCCTGCTTCTGTTACCTTCCTCTTCGATGCCCAGATCAGCAAGAGCGGTATGCTTGCGCGCTACATTCGCGGACTGCTCCCCCAATACTCCCTTTCAGGGGACGCACGAACATCAAAGCATGTCGATTTCGATCTGAAGCACTGCGACATGATTGTTGCAACGGGCGATGGTAATATCATCGATGAGGTGCGATCCGCGGTGGACATTCCCGGATGCATACTTGAGAAACTTGGCAAAAAGGCGTGCACGATATAAATGACGGTAAAACAACGGCTCTGGTGTGTGCAGGTACCCAAACAAAGCGGCGAACCTGTTCGCAGTTTGCTTGTCGGGATGGGCGCATTCGAGAAAGACGCAGTGGTTCAGAGAGGTGCTGATTATCTGTATTTCCCGGTTAAATATGAAATTGATATCAGCAATCAATTTCCTGATGTTAGACTCCTCCAGAGGGACTTTGAGTGCGTAGAAAAGCAAACGTTTAAGGATATCCTCGGATTTACCCCGTCTTATGACATGATCGGGGATATTGCGATCATCGATTCCGACGATCCCGATGCAGAGAGGATCGCGGACGCCATTCTCCTGATGCACAGGCACATAAAGACCGTTCTTGGGGCGATGTCACCTGTGCAGGGCGAGTTTCGGGTCCGGGATTTCCGCGTGGTTGCGGGCGAGCCGAAGACCGAGACCGTGCACAAGGAGTACGGCTGCCAGTACGAGATCGATCTTGCACGCGTCTATTTCACGCAAAGACTCGCAACCGAACGAAAACGCATCGCTGATCAGGTCGGCGGCGGGGACGTCGTTGTCGATATGTTTGCAGGCGCAGGCCCTTTCAGCATCCTTGCCGCAAAGTCAGCCAGAGAGGTGGTGGCGATCGATAAGAATCCGGTGGCGACCGCGTATCTGGAAAAAAACGCACGGTTAAACAGGATCGGTAACATGCGAATCATCTGCGGCGATGCGGCAGACGTCGCGCATGATCATGATCTCACCCATATCGCGGATCATGTGATCATGAACCTGCCGCACTCGGCAGACGAGTTCCTTAACGAGGCGTTGACGATTCTAAAACCCGGCGGCATCATCCATTACTATGACATCAGGGAAGAGGATGACCTGTTCGATGGTGCAGAGGCTGCGATCAAGGATGCCGCAAGCGCCCGTGACATGACTGTGCGGGTTCTGGACCAGCGGATCATCAGGTCGTACTCGCCGCATCAATATAATGTCGTGCTGGATGTGGAGGTGTGCGGGGGATGATACGCAAAAAGAGGGATTTGGCGGGGGTTTATATGGGATGAGTTTCAATTTATCGAGCATGGGACGCGGAGAACTCTGCCATGATCGATGCATGGTTTTGCTACTGGCGGAGTATGTGCAGGACATCGGTACAGCCAAACTGAATACGAGAGGTGCGATGTATACGGGGTTTGGACTTATGTCCCATGTTTGGTGACT
>CBDAFH010000067.1:0-5068 GCA_965195165.1 uncultured ANME-2 cluster archaeon
GGCGTTTCCGTCCGGTTCGACGTCCAGTTCCTTTCCGAATGCCTCCCTGAATCTTGCGAATGCTTTCACCTTGATGATCATCTCGTGACCTCGTTTATGTCCCGTACCCTCTTCAATGCCTCGATCGCATCCTCCTTCTTCAGATCCCTCTTCTCCGCTTCGATGAACCTCCTGAAACGCTTGAGCGCCTCACCATCCATCACACCTCCCGCAGCATCGAGTATTCGCTGGTATGTCCTGTCAGGGAAGTACAATGATTTTGCGATCTTTAGAACCTTCTCACAGGCATCCCTGTCGATCACCCCTTCTGCTTCCGCTATCCGGAGATTGTACCGTATGTTGACCAGCGGCTCAGAGAGGGGCTTAAAATACACCGGATCAAAGAAGAGAGCGACTTCGTAATCTGATACGAGTTTTCCGCTCTTGTACCACTCGTAGATCTTTCCAACCCCTTCCATCAGATCCGAACTGGCAAAAGAGCTTGCGAAGGCTATGTCCCAGAAAGAGATATCAGAGATACTTGGGATCACGCAGGCAGCGGTTTCGCAGTATGTATCCAACAAAAGAGGATCCAGGATCGAACTATCAGATGATGTCAGGGCTGCCATAGCTGACCTTGCAGACGATATCGCCAGAGTCGGCACCGATGATCCGACGCAGAGGATATGTGAGATATGCAAAGAAGATCCGGGAGGATGGACACTGCGAGATCTGCCCGGGATGATCCGATCGATCGGGGTTGTGTATCTGGTTAGATTTCTGTTCCGACGATTAAATTCACGTTGTCCGCCACTTTGTGGAATTCATGGTATGAAAGTGCTCCTGAAAATCACGCATCCCCTGCCGTATGAAACGCTTATCAACATTTGCGGCTTAAGATATCCCATGAACGTCTTGATCGACAAATCAGAGATTGCAGGCACGATCCCTGCGCCGCCGTCCAAGAGCTACACCCACCGGGCGATTGCGATCGCATCGTTGTCGGTCGAGTCCGAGATCGCATACCCGCTGTTATCAGCAGACACGAAAGCAACGATAGCAGCATCAAGGGCTATCGGCGCTGATGTGACCATCTCGGATAACCGGCTTCTCGTGCGAGGTGTTCCGCGCCCGGTAGTGCCTGATAACGTAATCGACGTCTTAAACTCAGGAACGACGCTCCGGTTCTTTACAGCGATAACATCGCTTGCACGGGGCACAAGTGTGCTGACAGGCGACGCATCCATCAGGACGCGCCCGAATACCCCACTTCTGCAGTCGCTCTCTGATCTCGGTGCGGATGCGTTCTCGACAAAGGGGGATGGTACCGCTCCGATTGTCGTGCAGGGACCGCTTGTGGGCGGAAGCACGCGGATCAGCGGCTCTATCAGTTCGCAGTTCATATCAGCACTCCTGATCGCATGTCCGCTTGCAGAGGAGGACTCCACGATCGAGATCGAGGGCGAACTGAAGTCGAGACCGTACGTCGATGTCACGCTTGAGGTGCTGCGTGAGGCAGGGATCGAGATCAGGGAGAACGATCCGGATTCAGGGTTCCTGATAAAGGGCGGTCAGAGATTCGATCTCAAGAGCTACACAGTACCAGGGGATTTCTCCTCGTCATCATACCTGCTTGCCGCTGGTGCGCTTGTCGGCAAGCACGTCACAATCCGGAATCTGTACCGGTCCGCACAGGGCGACTGCGCGATCATCCCGATTCTAAGGGAGATGGGTGCGGAGATCGCATGGGGTCAGGAGAAAGGCGAGGCAACGGTTACGAGAAGCGATCTGCACGGCGTCACAGTCGATGTCGGTAAGACGCCTGATCTCGTGCCGACGCTTGCGGTGCTCGGAGCGTGCGCATCAGGCGAGATGCGGATCGTGAATGCGAGTCATGTCAGGTACAAGGAGACCGACCGGCTCCATGCGATGGCTGTTGAACTTACAAAGATGGGTGTCGATATCACAGAGAAGGAGGATGAACTGGTAATCCGCGGCGGCGGGATTCATGGTGCGACACTTCACGGCTGGGATGATCACAGGATCGTGATGGCGCTAACGGTCGCAGGGATGGTTGCAGGGGATACCGAGATCGATACTGCGGAATCGGTTGCGGTCTCGTATCCGGGATTCTTTGAGGAGATGGAGCTGTTGGGCATGCAGGCTAAGAAAGTTTGAGTGCGGATTTAATCCCATCGAACGCCTTCGCTTGTAATTTCCATCCTGAAACTAAAACGGAGGGCGAGAATGTCGCTACATTTGGCGTTGCAGAGAAAATATCGGGACAAAAAATGATGAAATAATAAATACACTTGTTATAGATTTAGTTGAAAATAGCTATGGTCAAAACTGCATTTCGTATTCAAAAGAAATTTCAGAATCTGTAAGGGATTACAAAGATTTCAATTATAGCTGTATTTATCATAATGAGAGATTATTATCTGAAAAAGAGAAGATTGAAACTATGTACAAAATAATTTATAAAAAATTTTTAGAAGACCGCGGATGTGAAGATAAATCTTCTAAAATATATCAGCATTTTAGTGACAATGTAGATTGGATTAGTAAAGAATACTTTGAAAATTCTTCCCATGCAGAACAAGTGAGGGATTATATAGCAGGCATGACTGATAGATATTTCGAAAGTGTGTTCAAAGAAATTATGCTTCCTATAAGAGTTACGACATTCGCAAGTAAGGAAGGGCTGTGATACGCATGTCAAGAATATATGTAGCAGGTCCGTTATTTTCGGAAGCTGAAAAACGGTATAACGAGTATTTGAGTAAATGTCTCGAAGATATGGGTTTTGAGACATTTCTGCCACAGCGAGATGGTTACGAGTTATCCGAATTGTTGGCAAATGGTGATTCCGAATCAGTTGCTATGGGTAAAATTTTTAAGCGGGACATTAGTGAAATTCAAAAATCGGATATTGTGGTTTTTGTTATGGATGGTAGAGTTCCAGATGACGGGGCATGTGTTGAGATCGGGTACGCTTATGCTATGGGGAAAGAATGTATTGGTCTTAAAACGGACCCAAGAACACTTATGTCAGACCTAGATAACCCTATGATTTTGGGTGCTCTAAAGGACAGAATTGCAAGAAATCTCAAAGAACTAGAATATTTTCTTAGCTCTTAGGAGCAGCGCATAATTAAGTTGGACAAAATCAAGTCCTGTGATGTATTGCTTCCTTTGGTCGCAACGTCGTATATGCTAGAAACGATAACTAAAATCCGCGCCGCCCTCGGCAAATGCATACTTGCCAGACCTCCAACCCGCGGATGCCTCGGACTTTCAGCCGAGGTGGAGCGGCGGGGGATCGAAGAATCTACAGGATATTGAACATATCCAAACAAACTCCATCATAATACCTTCTCCCACTTCGCAATATCCAGAACCTCTGAAAGTGACTTCCCGCGCTCTATCTCCGCTTTTATCCGAAGTTCAGTCTTGTAAACCTCTTTTGCACGCCTTGCAATCTCGTAAGCCCGATCCTTTGGAATCACCACCACACCGCTGTCATCGCCAACAATATAGTCACCATCCCGCACAACCTGCCCGCCACATACAATCTCCGCGCCGATCTCACCATATCCCTTCGGCTCGCCCGCGTTCGGGACGATCGCACGTGCAAACAGAGGGTAATCAAGCTTCCTGATCTCATCCACATCTCTTACAGCACCATCGATCACGACACCCTCGATCTTCCGGTTCATGCAACTGAGCGTCGCAAGTCCGCCCCATGGCGCAACATCCGCGCGTCCATTGTCGATCACGATTACATTGCCTGCGCCAGCGCGGTCGATCGCCTCTACGGGCTTTGCCCAGTCCCCTGGAAGCGTCCGGACCGTGATCGCCCTCCCAACGATCTTGTGACCGGTGCATATCGGAAGTATCCCCGTCATCGCGCCTTTGCGGTGCATCGCATCTGAGATGTTCGGCGCCGATACCTCTCTTAACAGTTCGATCACCGCCGCATAAGACGGCTGTTTTCCAGCTGGCTTTGTGGATTCTGCTGACTTTGCCTGCGCTGATCCATGATCAATGGCGCGGCGGATCGCCTCTGCCGAGGAAGCGACATTAGCTGAACGCGTGATCGCACCGCCAACGATGATGACATCGGCACCGAGAGACGCGGCTTTGGCAGCATCCTCCGAATCGAGACCGCCGGCAACCGCAATCTCGACCTCGGCTCCCACCGCATCTGCCACTTCTTTGAGGACTGTAAGCGCATCCATGCCCTTCATCTGCTGATCGATCCCGGCATGGACGCAGATGCACTCGATCCCGAGTTCTTCGAGTTTTTTTGCGCGATTCACCGGATCATCCGCAGATAAGAGGTCAGCCATCAGCGCTACGCCATACTTTCTCGCAGAACGCACCGCATCCTCAATCGTTGAGTCATCAGCACCCCCGAGGATGGCGACGATGTCAGCGCCTGATTTTGCAGCCATCTCGACCTCGATCGCTCCTGTATCCATCGTTTTCATGTCAGCGACGATACCATGATCCGGAAACGCTTTCCTAAGCGCACGCACCGCAGCCATGCCCTCGCTCTTGACAAGCGGGGTTCCTACCTCAATTAAGTCTATGTACCGGGCGGCTTCCTCTGCAATCCGGATCGCACGGTCGATCTCCAGCAGGTCGAGCGCGAGCTGGAGTTTCTTGCGTGACATATCTTATTCTGGAGCGCGGGAGGGGATAAAGTATATCCCGCATGAAGGGTGGGTTTTATGAAAGGTGGATTTTTGGAGAGGGGTGCCCGTACCACCCGCATCGCTTTATAAAGATGTGCGCCAAAAATAGCGGTATGATCGAAAAAATCCTGAAGCTGAAACAGGAAAGAAACGCAGTTATCCTTGCCCATAACTACGAGCGTCCTGAGATTCAGGATATTGCTGACTTCGTTGGCGATTCACTCGCGTTGAGCATTATAGCGTCCCAGACCGATGCCGACGTGATCCTCTTCTGCGGCGTCGATTTCATGGCAGAGTCCGCAGCCATCCTGAGCCCTGATAAGACCGTCCTGATCCCTGATACGGATGCAAAATGCCCGATGGCTGCGATGATCACGGAGCAGGAACTG
>CBDAFH010000068.1:0-12282 GCA_965195165.1 uncultured ANME-2 cluster archaeon
GACTATCTGAACGGGCGGATCGTGGATCCGGAAGAACCGACCGAGGCTATAAAACGGTCGATATCGAAATTACCAGAGGTGTAAGATATGGGAAAAACAGGAAGTATCCAATGGGTGAAGATCAAGGGCAGAAAGGGCAAGATTCGACTGGTAGAGCACAGTAATGTGACATACAAGCGACCCGGTCCAGCCCAGCGCTATTCATCTGCTGGTACGAAGAGAAGACGGATAAAGCGATCTGAAAAAGTGGTTGTAAGGTAAGTGCCTGTACGCAGGCACATACAGGCACAGGTCAGGGTAGCGGATGTGCTGCATTACAATACCTTTCAGGGAAGTTTAAGATCGAAAGCCGCCCACTGATACATGATGAAAGTTTACGCAGTGCTTGGCGATCCGATCAGCCACAGCATGTCCCCTGCTATGCATAACGCGGCATTCGGAGCGCTTGGGATGCCGTGCATATACCACGCGTTTCGGGTGTGCTCATCAGACCTTAAAGATGCGATATACGGGGCAAAAGCACTCGGGTTCGGCGGACTTAACCTGACCATCCCGCTCAAAGAAGAGGCGCTGAAATACGTCGAGCCTGATCCGATCGCAGCGCGGATCGGCGCTATCAACACGATTGACTTCGCTGATGGCATCACAGGACACAACACAGATGGAATCGGCGCGATGCGTGCGCTTGAGGATGCTGGCGTCCCGGTCGCGGGAAGGAATGTCCTGATCATCGGTGCTGGTGGCGCGGCGCGGGCGATTGCGTTTCAGTTCGGATACAGCGGCGGAGAGATCGTCATTGCGAACCGGACAAGGGAACGTGCGGACAGACTTGCCAGCGATGTGAGTGCTGGGCTATCCGAACTCGGGAAAACCCCCTCGATCGAAAGCATCGGGCTTGGTGCGATACCAGAGAAGATCGCTGACGCAGACATCCTGATCAATGCCACATCGGTCGGGATGCATCCCGATGTCGATGCAACACCCGTGCCCGCAGGTCTCCTGCGCCCCGGACTTGCCGTGTTCGATATCGTGTACAACCCCCGCCGCACAAGACTGCTTCTGGAAGCGGAGCAAAAAGGCGCAACCGTCATCGATGGCGTGCGAATGCTCGTACATCAGGGCGCGGAGGCGTTTTCGATATGGACCGGGCGAAAGCCGCCTGTTGATGTGATGGTTGAAGCGGTGGTTCGGGAACTGCGGTAAAAGTATATGTGGAAAAGGGTCCCAGGCTTGGAGATGGTTTTGTGGGTGATTAGAAATCATCTGTGTCAAATGCAACAAACCCCTTGCCCCTCAGATCACCTTTCCCTTCGATCTTCTTTGCCACAATCCCGAAATATTCCTTCCGAGAATCGCTGTTCCACTGCACGAATTTAACCTTCTCCGATAAGTCATCAAGTATTTTCTCTGCCTGCCAACAAGTCAAATTCCGCCATTTGCATTCAACAAACAATATCTCTTTCGTTGCATCGCTTAAGGCAACGATATCGATCTCCTTGTCCTTGTGCCACCACTTTCCAATTTTTGAGAAATAAAATATCCTTTCTCTTTCTTTTATCAAAAATTGCCTGGCAACCTCCTCAAAAACACCGCCCAAATAATTGCTGTAATCTTCCTTAACGACGTTTATATCAAATATGCCCTCTTCAATAGAACTCAAATTCGGATAAATATACCTGAACCAGAACTTAAGGAAATTATCGTTTAGATAATATCTGCCAAGCCTTGATTTTGGATTCTCGGTAACCGGGACAACTCTTTTGATCATCCCGACTTCGATCAGGTTTCTTAAATAGGGGGTGATATCGGTCCTTTTTACCTTTATAAAATTCTTAATCTCGTTTAACTTTGTTTTCCCGTGAGCAATGGCTTCCAGTATTATTTTGTAGGTGCTCACATCTTTAAATTCGTATCGCATAAGAAAATCCACTTCACCCCTCAAAAGACTTCGTTCTTTCGTTAGTTCTCCCTCCAACCACTTCCAGAACGGTCCATCTATCTCTATCAGATAAAACGGAATCCCGTCTGCAAAACCGTAAATTTCAACAAGTTCTCTGGTTCCTGCCGCCGGAAAAAATCTTTCAAGATCGAAGAAAGAGACTGCTTTAAGCTCCATAGAACCCGTTCTCCGACCATAAAGCGGGCTATCGTAATCAAGTACTCTGGATGTCATTATGGATACGGAAGATCCGAGCAAGAAGAGTTTCAACTCTGAGTCCTTGAGTGTGATGTCTATGATCGATTGGAATACGTTGAGGATATTTGCATCTTCGTGGATCATATTCTGGAATTCATCGATAACAACGACTTCTGCCTTGTTTTCCAGAAATTCAAAGAGGACTTCCCAATCAGTTCTTAATTTTGAAACTTCCGGATAGTGCCGGGCGCAAAGGGAGTGAAACCTATCCAGATTTCTCGCACCTACCGCCAGATAGTATATTCTTCCTCTGTTTTCGGTTGCTTTCAGGATTAGTTCTGTTTTGCCGATTCTTCTCCGTCCATAAAGGATTATGAACTCGAATCTGCGACTGCTCAAAACATCGCTCAATTCAGACAGTTCTTTTTCCCGGTCCTTGAACTGTATAATCATCGTTATACTAATTGCAATTATACTATTTAAAATTTCTGCACTGCCATGGACCGTTCATGAAAGCTGCTAAACCACTGAAACTAAGACACAACATCCCCAAGCCGATCCATCTCGATCGCAAGCTTGATCTCCTGCGCGATCCTTTTTCCGGTGGATAGGTCAGGCTCGATCAGATCAGAGTATGGTGAGCCTGATATGAAGAGATTCGTGCCCGCAACGATTCGGGCTGAGATCTCGAAGACCTTGAACTCAAGCGTGTCGGTGCAGATCGTTTCGAGGCAGAACGGACCGATCATCCCGCCAAAGAGTTCGATCGATCGCTCAACGACTCTCGCGCCGAGATCGAAGACCTGTGGTAGCAACGACTCCCGCAGAACCATCGGCAGGTTGCCGGTGACCACAAAACTCGGATCGATGCCTGAAGACGCACCGATCTTATAGAGTTCGTCGATGTTGGACTCGATCCGTCTGTCGATTCCGAGCAGTTCGAGCGTGCCATTTCCGACACGATAACCATCAGTTCTGAGCGGAGAGTAGAAGAAATGCAGATAGTATCTCGACCCGAGCACGAATTCCTGAATTGCATACTCCTGGCCGGTTTCGATCTTCTCCCCAAATTCCTCTTTGTTCTTCGCTATGAAAAACCCGCGCCCGCCTTTTGCACCATGATACTTCACGATCACCGGGCGGTCGATCTCGTCAGGCGACGAAAACTCCGCCGGCACAGGAACGCCTGCGCTTGTGAGCCATTCGCGCTCCTTTGCCCGGTCTGACTCCCATTCGAGCACCGCCTTGTTACCGAAACTCGGAATCTCAAGGCGCGCAAAGTCTGATGCTCCGAGGTACTCGACAAAGGACCCGTGAGGGATGATTATTACATTTTTTTCGATCAGTTCAGGAGCTTTTTCGACTATCTCCTGATACGAGTCGACAGAAAAGAATTCGTCCGGCTTTGCTCTTGGAAATGCATCATAAAATTTAGGGGGCTTTCCGAGACAGATGCCGAGCGTCTCAAACCCCTCTTTGCGCGCGCCGTCGAATATCTGGAGGCTTGTGTGCGAGCAGACCGTGGCGATCGTTGGAATGTTGTTTCCTGTCATGTGTGCGGCGGGTTGGTGTGTATACAGGTGTGTACGTAGGCCGGGGCCGGGATTTGAACCCGGGTCGTGGGATCCACAGTCCCATAGGATGACCAGCTACCCTACCCCAGCATTGTGGTTGGGTGTCTATCATAAGATCGTTTGAGAACATAAAAAGGTAATGGCTTGTAGCGCGGGTGCGCCGGCGCAAACATTCCTCGTGTTCTTCGTAGGATCTGGCAAGTTGCGATATATCGGAGACCATCTGAGCCAAGCATACGCCAAAATCGGTACGAATACGGTGGAAAAATGAGATCGTGGGTCACACCTTCCCGACCGTCAGTATGTAGATCGGAGTCTCGTCACCGGACAGCGCGAGCAGTTCGGAGACCTCCTGCTCATAGAACGCGCCTACTGCGCACACACCAAGACCCAACGCCTCTGCCTGTAGATACACGTTCTGCGCTGCATGTCCTGCCTCGATATAGGCATACCGGGAGCCCCTCCCCCCGTACTTGGTAGTGGTGCGGTTAAAGACAGCAGCAAACACGATATCAACCGCAGCATCCGTTATCTGAGTCTGCTTAAGCGCACATTCGGAGAGAGGTCCCCTGAGATCACCGTCGCGGATCCTCTGAAGCGTGTGCCCCTCTGCCCGGTAACGGTATACGCCGCCTGCAAGTCCGTCCACGTTTCCTGCGACCACATACACCTCCAGCGGATAGAGCGCGCCTGCTGACGGCGCTGTTCGAAAACCTTCCCCTGAGGTGATGCCCTGTGCCGCCCATAGCAACTGGGAGAGATCGTTTAGCGTGATCGCCTCCTTCGAGTACCGTCTGACAGACCTGCGATGGAGCATCGCTTCTTCGATCGATATTTCGCCTGCGGTTATCGGTTCCGGCAGCACAATCTCACCCTCCTGTCTCGCATTCTGTTCTGTCTCCCCCTCGTCGATGCAAGCCCCTGTGATCAGCACCGGAATCAGGACCAGCGCGATGCAGATGGCTATTCTGGTCATTTAACTACCCATTGCAGTTTCTAATTCAACTGCACCCCGGTGATGCTCGATATGTCGTTCTCCTGCATCGCAACGCCGATCGTATGGTCTGCTGCCTGTATCATAGGTTTTCGCAGCGAAACAACGATGAACTGGGCTCTCTTTGCCGATTTCTCGATTTTTGATGCGATCCGCTCGACATTTGCGCCGTCGAGGAACATATCGATCTCATCGAACGCATAGAACGGCGCAGGGCTGTGCTGCTGGATCGCGAAGATGAATGCAAGCGCTGTCAAGCTCTTCTCTCCGCCAGACATCGCCTCGAGCCGCTGCAGCGTCTTATCTGCCGGCTGCGCCCGGATCGTCATACCACCTGCAAACGGATCCTCATTGTTTTCAAGGATCAATTCGCCAGAACCACCTGAGAGTTCCGCAAAGATCGATCTGAAATTTTCATTGATCTTATCAAATGAATCAAAGAATGTCTGCCTCTTCAAAGTCTCGTACTTATCGATCCGGTCGATGATCTCGTTTCGCTCCACAGAGAGCGTCTCCGTCCTCTCTTTGAGCATGGATGCCCGTGCGTCTACTTCTTCGTACTCCTCAAGCGCACGCATGTTAACCGGTTCGAGTTTCTCCATCGCTGAATCGATCCCCCTGATGCGGGTGCGCACCTCTTCTTCGGTCGGGATCTCCCCGGGTTCATCGATCGGTTCTGTGATACCTGATCTCTCGATCTCGGAGCGGAGCGTATCGATCTGCTCGCCAAGCGCATCCTTTGTTGCTTCAAGCGCCTGCGCATCCCAGCGCACCTGATCAAGCTGCCTCTCCGCTTCACCAAGCTTCACAGCAGCGGTCTCGCGTTGCTGCTGCATCCCTGTGCGCTCTTCCTGCAGCGACGAGAGTTCACAATCAAGTTGCTGCGCTCTCTCGGTCTTCTCTTCGAGTTTCGCCTCGAAAACATAGATACCATCCCGGTATTGCGTAATCTTTGATCGGTGATCGTTTTTTCTTTCTTCGAGTTCTTTTATGCGGTTGTTACCGGTCTCAAGTTTTGTTTTTGTATTTTCAGTATCAAGAATAAGCGATTTTATATCTGTCTCGATGTCACGGATTCTTTCCCTCAGCCTATTTATCTCGGATGTTATTCTGTCGGATTGGGTGTTTAACGCCGGTATCTCTGAGTCTCCAAGTTCATGCTCCAGTTCTGTGATATGGTTGCTGAGTTCACGGATCTGCTCTGCCCCTGCCGTGATCTTTCCTTCGATCTCGCCCATCTGATTGCGCATCCCTTCCCGCTCCACCTTGATATCTTCGAGCGTCTGCTTCTTATTCCGGATGGTTGCCGTCAGTCTCTCGCTCCTTCCCGCGACCTCCTCGATCTGAAGCTGTTTTTTTGCAATCTCCTTCTCGAATTCATTTATCTCGCTGTTTATGGCTGAGACATGTTTATCGATCGAATCGACCCTATCGACAAGACTCTTCCTGCGTGAATCGTATTCCGTGATATCTTCTGCAAGTTTTACGAGTTTCTCCTGCTCCATTGCTGCGAAATGCGATCCACGATCCGCCCTCGATCCTCCGGTCATGGCGCCTGCTTTTGTGAGCAGTTCCCCATCAAGCGTGACCATGTTGTGCCTGCCGATCAGTTCCCTCGCGGTACCAAGTGTATCGACCACCACCATATCCCGGAATACGTATCTGAATGCCTTTTCGAGTTTTGAATCGAAATCTACCAGATTTATAGCATAATCGAGTACCCCCTCGCTATCAGGGAGGTTTCCGTACGAAAAATTGGATTTCAGTTTGTTTAGCGGAAGAAACGTTGCTCTTCCTGCCGATTTTCGCTTCAGGAGGTTAATCGCGTGGGACGCGGTCGCATCGCTGTCCACCACGATATTCTGCATCCGGGCACCGGCAGCGATCTCGAGCGCGACCGCGTATCTCTGCTCGACCCTGCCGAGCGATGCGATCGTGCCGTATATCCCTGGCAGTTCTCTCGCATCTTTCGCGTTTAATATCGTTTTCACGGCGTGTGGGTACCGCAGATCCTCAGCAGCCTTGACGCGTGCCTCTGCCCTGGCATACTCCTGGTACACCTCACCAAGATGCTTCTCGATCCCGTCAAGTTCCGGTTTTAACTTCGATCCGTTTCGTTCGAGATCACTCCGGTCGCCGATCAAGGTTGTTATGTTTTTTGTGCACTTGCTGATCTCTTTTTTCAGATCCTCTGTGTCGACGTCAACCGATGTGATGCTCGTCTCTGCGTCCGCAATCTCAGACTGTATCTCGCCTTCCTCTCCGTTCTTGCGCCGTATCGCATCCAGAAGCCGATCCTGCTCCCGCTGGAGTTCGTTCTTGGCAGATTTTGCGATCTCCACCTTCTTCCGCGCCTCATCCAGCCGATCCCGGGTCTCTGCATACTTCGCATCCACTTCGCTGATCTTGCTGCGGATCAGCATCAGTTCAGACTCGTTCGCCTCAACCTCTGCCAGAACGCTCTCTTTCCGCAGATGCTCGTCGCTGATCTTCTCTTCGACTTCCGATAGCAGATTGTTGCCGATATCGATCTCGATAAACAACCGCTGCCGTTCTTTCGCGATATCCTGGATCTCGTGTTCGAGCAGTTCAATCGAGTCCACCGATCTGGAGATATCCCCCCTGATCTGTTCGATCTCCTTCTTTATCCGGATCTGCTCATCCTCTCCTTTATGCGCGATCTTCTCACTTAAATCCCTTAAAGCAGATTCTATCCCGGAAAGCTCGAGCTTTTTCCCATCTATACCCGATAATAACTCATTTTCGAGATTCTCTTTGCTGCCTATATCTTTTGACACCGACTCCTGCTCGTTTGTCGCATTCTTAAGTTTTGCAAGGATCGTGAACGCCTCGTACCGTTTTCTCTCGTCCTTTAAGGACTGGTACTTCATCGCCTGATCACGCTCTCTCTTCAGTTTCCTCCGCTGCTGCGTCACTTCAGAGAGGATGATCTCGATCCGTTCGATCTGTTCGCGCACAGTATCCAGTTCGCTGTACGCCCGATCCTTCTTCTCATCGAATTCCGCGACGCCTGCAATCTCGTCGATGAGTTTTCTCCGCTCAGTGGGCGTCATCTCTGTGATCCGGGTCACATCTCCCTGCATGACCACGTTGCAGCCCTCTGGACGGATCCCTGCCTTGGCGAGGTTCGCATGTATCTCGGTGAGCGTACACGCGCGGTCATTGAAGTAGTAATAGCTGTAATACCCGCTCTGTGTCTGCCTGATCCTGCGGGTGATCTCGATCGTATCATCGTCGAGAGGGAAACTCCGGTCGCTGTTGTCGAACCTGATCGTTACCATGGCGGATTTGGTAACGCCCGTGCCGCTGGTACTTTTGACACCACTGCCGTTTCCATTCCCATTCCCGGCTCCATTCCCATTTCCCTTCTTGGTTCCCTTCTTGGTCCCATTCCCGTTGAATATCAGGTCGGTCAGCTTCTCTGCCCGCATCGTCCTCGAACCGGATAAACCGAGCACGAAGATGATGCCATCCACTATGTTTGATTTCCCACTACCATTCGGCCCGGATATGGCGGTGAAATCGTTGAAAAATGGGATCTTTGCCTTTTTTCCAAACGATTTGAAGTTATCGAACTCTATTTCCTTGATGTGCATGTGCAATCAGTCATCGGTCAGCAGACCACGATAATATCGTCACTCCCTCCGCGTCCATGGTGCGTTTTCGGGGTGTTCTCCGCTATGATGTACTCGGTAGATTCGATCTCTTTCTTTTTTTCCGGATTGGGCGCGTCTTTCTGCTGCATCTCTTCGATCAGGGACCTCTGATAGAGCAATTCGTCCAGTAGTCCAGCCATACTACCTTTTAACTCTTTCGCCGTGATCTCGAGTGCAGCAATCCGGTCTTCAGCCACAGGCGACGATTTCGCCATCTCTGTGATCGTGTGATCCCTCTCCGTCACCTTCTGTTCGAGCCGTTCAATCAAGATATCTCTTTGCTTATCCATCCATACCCCTTCCATGTTTTATTCAGAGGTGAACCATCCAATTGAATGTTTTGTATGAGTATATATAAATGTTACTGAAAGCGGAGCATCTCGCGTATGCTGGCGTGCAGATCATACTCCTATCGCCTCCTCCTTTCATAACAAAGCCTTAAAAATTCCTTGTTTGTAAGTCCAGCATCTTTTAGTAATCTTTTCAGAAGTCCAACCTTTATTGGCTTATTCCCATGCACCGGTACAACCAATATCCCCTCTGCTCCTTCCTTCGCCAGAATATGGTGGCTTCCCTCGATACGATCCACCCGGATTTCTTGAATACGCGGATTATCTTCCGGCCGGACCATCGAGGAAGTTTATCCACAATATCAGATCACCGCCACTTCTCGGACCAGAGCTTTATCCGGACTTTTGAGACTGTGCATCGCTCTTTCGTTTAATGTTTTCAAATACCCGACAATTGCCTCTTTTATGTTATCTATCGCTTCTTCTACCGTGTCTCCCTGCGACCAACCGCCTTTAAGAGCTGGACAATGCACAACATATCCACCATCCTCTGCATCTTCTTCAATAACAACTTGGAATTTCATTTTCTACGGATCTCCATACTTTTCTGCATTCTCCGCATTGGAACCCAGTGCCCGTAAAATGCCATTGAAGGGGGCATCTAGCTCATCACCTCGTAAGAATGTGCACCACAGCAGTCCCGCCTGATCCTCCGACATTGTGCGCCATCCCGACCTCGCCTGCGACCTGCCGCTTTCCTGCCTCGCCTCGCAGTTGCTGTGCAATCTCAACGACCTGCTTGATCCCTGTCGCGCCTACAGGATGCCCGCAGGCTTTGAGACCGCCTGACGGATTCACTGGCAGGTCGCCATCGATCGCTGTTACCCCTTCCTCGGTCACCTTCCCGCCGGTGCCCTTCTCAAAGAATCCGAGATCCTCGATCGCGCATATCTCCGCTATCGTGAAGCAGTCGTGCACCTCCACAAAATCGATATCCTCGGGCGTCATGTCCGCCATCTTGTATGCGCGGGATGCGGCAGACACGGTTGCACCGAGCGTGGTGATATCTGCGCGGTCGTGCAGGGCTATGGTATCGGACGCCTGTGCGCTTGCCTTGATGTAGATCGGGGTGTCTGTGTACTTTCTTGCGGTCTCTGCTGGCGCAAGCACCACAGTGGCAGAGCCGTCCGTGAGCGGCGAGCAGTCGAGTATGTGTAGCGGATCCGCTATCATCGTCGATCGCAGCACCGCCTCGACCGTTAGCTCATTTCGATACTGCGCCTTCGGGTTCATCGTTGCGTTGTGATGGTTCTTCACAGCCACGCTTGCGAGTTGCTCTGACGTGGTCCCGTATTCGTGGATGTGCCTCTGTGCGATCATCGCATAGAGCCCGGGGAACGTGGCGCCTGCAAAGCCCTCCCACTCCCGGTCCGCGGCTGCTGTGAGCATGTCGGTTGCAGCCTGTGCGCTGACATCGGTCATCTTCTCAACACCTGCCGCAACCACGATATCCGCATGTCCTGATGCGATCGCAAGCACGCCCATTCGAAGCGCAAGCCCGCCTGATGCACATGCTGCCTCCACGCGCGTGGATGGTGTGTGCAGACTTGCAAGACCTGCGTAATCCGCGATTAGCGATGATATATGCTCCTGCTCCACGAATCTGCCCGCGCTCATGTTTCCGACGAAGAGTTCGTCGATCTCCTCACCTTGCACGCCGGCATCCTCTATCGCTGCCACGCCTGCTTCCACGAAGATGTCCCGGAACGATCGGTCCCAGAACTCCCCAAACAGTGTGCAGCCGATTCCTATGATTGCTACATCTCTTGCCATGTTGTGTCATAAGATCTTTTCTGTAATGAGGTTTTTTATGGTATCTGCCAATGACTCTGCTTCGCAGACTGGGATGATAGCTCACCCGGTTTTCAGAAAGACTGAAGATGAGTCGTATCATGCTTTTTGAAGTGGATATGAATTTTGTTGCAATCGAAAGCATAGTTACAATTACAATTGCAGAATATTTGAAGGGTCCATAAACTATGAAACGCGTGATACTTGTCCAGCGAAATGAACCCACAAACGGTGAGTCAAAAGACATACGGAAACTTATGGAATTGCAGGATCTGGCAATATCTGCGAACTACAAGGTAGTTGGCGATGTTACGCAAACAAGAAGACCTGACCGGAAGTACCAGATCGGGCGTGGAAAGGTTGAAGAACTTGCCTTGGTGAGGGAAGAGTTGGGCGCTGATAAGATCATCTTTTCCAACCAGTTGAGTGCAACACAGATATACAACATATCCGAGACCTGCAAGTGCGAAGTAATTGACAAGTTCCAGTTGATACTCGAAATATTTGCCAGGCGGGCAACCACAAAACGAGCTAAACTTCAGGTCGAACTTGCAAAATTGCAGTACGAACTCCCAAAAGCAAAGGCGATTGTGTCGCTTCTTAAAAAGGAAGAGCGCCCCGGGTTTATGGGACTTGGGAGTTATGAGGATTCGTACGAGCAGGGCATCAGGAGTAGGATAAACCGAATACAAAAAGAGCTTGCAAGTGTCCAAAAAGACAACGAATCCCTACGGATCAAGCGGCATGAACATGGTTTTTCAATTGTAGCACTTGCAGGCTATACCAGTGCCGGAAAAAGCACCCTTTTCAACGCACTTGTAGATGAAGATGTGCACGTTGCGGATATGCTTTTCACAACACTTCTGCCAATAACACGCGCGCTGAATATCCATGGACGCCCTGTACTTTTGACTGACACGGTCGGCTTTATTGAAGATCTGCCACACTGGATGATTGATGCGTTTCGTTCAACATTAAACGAGATATTCCTTGCCGATGTCATCCTGCTGGTGGTTGATGCCAGTGAATCTCCTGACCTCACGGGGCAAAAACTTGTCACCTCTTATGACACATTGTGGGAGCAGATAAAAGGAGTGCCCATCATCACTGTGCTGAACAAAATTGACAGGATTACAGAAGGTGAATTAAAAGAGCAACTCGAAAATGTAGGGTACCTTGCTCCAAATCCTGTTGCAGTCTCTGCAAAAGATGGTTTGGGATTCGATGAACTTAAGATGAAGATATATGGGCAACTCCCGAAATGGGAACGCGGCATGGTTTCATTGCCAATGTCGGAATATGGAATGTCAATTGTATCGTGGTTGTTTGATGAAGGTATTGTGAACAATATCAGTTACAAAGACCGGATCATAGTCGATTTTGAAGCGCGGGAGGAGATTGTTCTGAAGGCAAGGATAATCGAAAAAAGATAAATATAGGCATAACTATATATTTATATAATAGTGGAGTGCACTCCAAAAATTGTGCCAAAATCTATGAAATCCCAGGTCTTTGCCTCGAAAGTGATGCATTCATGGAATCAAAATGCACATAACTGAATTTTTACACCATTTTTTCAATCCCCGACAGCAACCCATTAAGTGTCCGGCTGCGGTCTCATGAGTAGTATATCATTATACGGTAATGCTGATCAGGGTAATGTTGAATGTTAATATGGCAGGATTATGGCAAATATCCTGCTGAACCGCAAGGTTTAAATAACATAACAGTACAATATGTTATATATGCGAGCGGGTTT
>CBDAFH010000069.1:0-5159 GCA_965195165.1 uncultured ANME-2 cluster archaeon
GGTCTGCCACTGCGCATTCCTGTGCAGGATGCATACACGATATCAGGTATCGGAACCGTTCCTGTCGGGCGTGTCGAGACCGGAACCATGAAACCAGGGGACAAGGTGTCATTCATGCCAAGCGGCGTGACTGGCGAGGTAAAATCAATCGAGATGCATCACGAGGAGATCGCAGAGGCGATTCCTGGCGATAATATCGGATTCAATGTCCGTGGTATAGGCAAGAAGGACGTGAGACGGGGCGACGTGGTAGGTCCGGCAAGCAATCCGCCAACAGTTGCTGATGAGTTTACAGCACAGATCGTGGTGCTCCAGCATCCGTCTGCGATAACGGCTGGGTACACTCCGGTCTTCCACTGCCATACGGCACAGACCGCATGTACGTTCTTATCGATCGATAAGAAACTCGATCCGCGCACCGGGCAAGTTGCTGAGGAGAATCCCACATTCATAAAGGCAGGAGATGCGGCTATCGTCACGATCAAGCCAACGAGGCCTATGGTCATCGAGCCATACAAGGATATCCCGCAACTAGGGCGATTCGCTATACGCGATATGGGAGCAACCATCGCTGCTGGTATGTGTATCAGCGCTAAGAAGCGATGATCGCTTCTTCTATTTTTTTGGAGTCAAATGAGCCATAAAGCTAGAATACGGTTATCAGGCACAAATCCAGTAGAACTGGATACTGTCTGTAGACAGGTCAAGAGTATAGCAGAGCGGACCGGCATCGAGATCGCAGGTCCGATTCCACTGCCAACCAAGAGATTGGTGGTCCCGGTTCGGAAGAGTCCGGACGGCGAGGGCACCGAGACATGGGATCACTGGGAGATGAGGGTGCACAAACGCCTGATCGACCTTGCGGCAGATGAGCGGGCGCTGCGCCAGTTGATGCGTATCAACGTCCCGAACAATGTTAACATAGAGATCGTGCTTGAGAATTGATCTTTGGTTGATGCCAACGGCATGGCACGATCATAACCACGGGATTTGCACCTCGTGGTTCTATAATTATCTTATGCAGCAATGCCCCGCCCTGCTGGCGGTGGCATCGATGCATTCTGCAGGGGTGTATTGCGGGTTGTTTTGATCCGGTGCCGACGTTATGTTTACAGCACACGCGTGAACCGAAGTGATATATAACACGCGGCTCAATCAATAATCTATCATAATAAACGAGGTTAATCGGAATGATGTTAATCGGAGAAGCACTGATCGGTGAGGCGCCTGAACTTGCGCACGTCGATCTGATAATCGGAGAGAAGACAGGCCCTGTCGGGCAGGCGTTTGCGACCGGGATGACACAACTATCAGGAGGGCACACACCGCTCCTATCGGTCATCCGCCCGAACCTGCTCACGAAGCCAGCGTGCCTGATCGTTCCAAAGGTCACTGTGAAAAATATGGAACAAGCTGCGCTCATCTTCGGTCCTGCGCAGGCGGCTGTTGCAAAGGCGGTTGCGGATGCTGTTGAGGAAGGAGTCGTCCCAACGGAGCAGGCAGAGGAGCTCGTAATCGTTGCAAGCGTCTTCATCCACCCGGACGCGAAGGATTACAACCGGATATACCGGTACAACTACGGCGCGACGAAGCTTGCGCTCAAGCGTGCGATGGAGGGATTTCCAGGGATCGAGACGGTTCTTGCTGAGAAGGATCGCGGCGCACATGCGATCATGGGATTCAAGGTCTCGCGTCTGTGGGATCCGCCGTATCTACAGGTCGCTCTTGATAATCCGGATATCGACCAGATACTGCACGTCGTGAAAACGCTTCCTGATAGCGATCACCTGATCTTTGAGGCGGGAACGCCACTTATCAAGCGGTATGGTGTGGATGTCATCGCAAGACTCAGGGAAGCGAAGCCGAATGCGTTCATCGTTGCCGATCTAAAGACGCTTGATACAGGCAATCTCGAGGCACGCATGGTTGCCGATGCAACCGCTGATGCCGTTGTGATATCCGCGCTTGCGCCTATCCCGACGATTGTGAATGCAATTGAGGAGGCGCACAAGACCGGGATCTATGCCATCATCGACACACTGAACCTGCCGGATCCGCTGCCGAAGTTGCGCGAACTTGGCGAGCTTGGGGTTCTTCCTGATGTCGTCGAACTGCACCGCGCGATCGATGCCGAGAAGACCGAGCACCAGTGGGGCAGCATCCCTGCAATAAAGGCACTCTCAAGTAAGATTCTGGTTGCGGTTGCCGGCGGCATCAGGGCAGATACGATACAGGATGCCTTGGCTGCTGAAGCCGATATCCTCGTGGTCGGGCGTGCGATCACGAATGCGAAGGATGTGCGGCAGGCAGCCGAGATGTTCATAGAAGGGCTATCCAGAGATGAGATCGATCAGTTCAGGGTTATGACCGACTTCTGACCCATTGTGTGGACAGGCAAATGTGGAGCGTATAAGCGCGCTCCACACTCTTGCCCGCCATAATGGATATATTGTACGGGTCAGCGATCTGTTAAACCTGCAAAACAGAAAGTAAGGATGATAATATGAAGATGGTGATACACGTTTCATCGGCGGTTCATGACCCGGTAATCGCGAGAGTGATTCTTGATACCGGTGTCGAGATCAACGTCGACCGCGCAAACATCGATGCAACGAGCGGCGAGATCGTACTCGAAGTGCCTGCTGACTCCTGCGCCCGCGTTGCGACCGCATTCGAACGCCATGGCGCATCCGTCTCTATACTCGAACATCCGATCATCCGGGACGATGACGAATGCGTACACTGCGGTGCGTGCATCAGCGTCTGCCCGGTCCAGGTATTCTCATTTAAGGATGACTGGACTGTTGCGATGGATGAGTCGAAGTGCATCCAGTGTGGAACCTGCGTGACAGCATGTCCTCATGCTGCGCTCATGGTGATGAGTGAGTGAGGTTATGTCACGATGCAGAGTCAATCAGACAATTCGTATAATGTACTCAGAGTTTTCATCGCTTCCTGCCCTGTGGTCTATCGTCACGGATAATCAGCAGGGACGACCGGCTCACCAAGTCCCTGCGCTGTCAGAACTCGCTTCCGCATGGCGGCAAGAAACAAAGTAAATGAGAGTAGACAGGGGGATGGTTGATGCACACCAGAAGTAGGAGAGAAAAACCCCGCTAACGGATTATGGGCTGTCGGTGGTAATAGTGTTGCCATCATCTGGTCGCACACTGATGTCACCGTTTTGCTTTGTAGATTCCTCTTTCGCCCAAGGTACGCATGCAAGATTGGAACTTATGGATTGGGCGACTATGTATCCCAATCGTGTCCAGTGATACACGGGTTGCCCATCATCACCCAAGGCTATGGTTTTGATTAGTTGTTTGTCTAATAGTCTAGGGATTGCAGCCATGGCGACAAAATTAATACGACCTGTATCTCTGAAACCGAACCCCTGCGAAAGATCATGCTTTAAAAAGACTTCAAGTACTTTCTTTTCTTCAGCAGTTAGCGTAGCAATAGCCAGTTTGACGCGGGCGTCGTTGATGTAGTTTCTTTCTTTGAGGCGTTCTAATAACGCCGAATTAAGTTCTTTTTTGGCATCAGTACTGTTTGTAAAATCAATGTATTTGTGGGGAATAGTGCTAACGTCAAACAGAAATTTGTGTTTATCATCCCTTATTAGAAGTATCTCACTTGACTGTCTGCAAGCCACTGCTAATCCGACTTCATACATTACGTTGCCATTGCGATACGGCTTACCAGTCTTAGAATCGTATCCAATGCTAGAAACATCAGCCAAAAACATTTCTGTGTGTGCTATGCCATCCATAATATCTGTCAGAATCGAATCGCCACTCTGAGAGAAATCCACACGAAATGGTTTAAGCTGAGCTCCACCCACAGATATTGATTCGATCGCAGGTGCTACGACTTCCTCGTAACGCTGTTCATAAACCGGATCAAAACTCATAGCAACGAATATTTGCGGGCGGAGTTCTGTCTGCCAGAATGTTTTCAAGAAGAGATTCGGATACATGTTACCCGGCTTTCGCAACCTCTCGCACGATATCGCTTGTGCACAGTATCCCGACCGGTCGCTGTGACGCGCCAACGCCTTTTTCTGACAGTATCAGCAGTCTGTGGATGTGCCCCTCGTCCATGATCCTCGCTGCCCGTCCCAGTGTGGCATCCGGCGCAACCGCAATCAGGCTTGAAGACATGACATCCTCTGCGGTCAACTGTTTAAAATCCGGTTTGTGCAGCACCTTGACTATATCCATCTCGGATATGAATCCAAGCATATCCCCCTGCACGCCGATCACTGCCACTCCGGATAAATGCTGGCTTGCCATCCTCTCTGTGATCTCCTTGACCGGTGTGTTCGGAGAGACGGTCTCCACTCCGCGTGTCATAACATCCCGTATCATTTTTTCAGCTATCTTCATAATCATCAACTCCTGTTCTCACTTCTTGTGTGCAAGTGATACACACCCCAAAACGCGCACCATCTGTGGTGCTGGAATGGTTATGGATCTATTCTGCATACTACGAGAAAAAGATATCGCTCACTCTATCGGCAGGTGACCCTGATCTTCTGGTCAAGTGGTTCTATCTCAAATTTAGCGTCTGTAAATTGTTCGCATACCTGGATATTCGTCTTCGTGTGGAGTGATAACTCCCGTACAGTGAACGACCCGGATCTTGCGATAGCCATGTACGGGATCAGTTGATCTGCCAGATAAACGTCCACCGACGCCCCGGAGTCCAGTTCCCCGATGATGCTGTCTGCTGCATCGGATCCGACCACCTCTGCCGGCTTCCCACGCTCTCCAAGTGCAGATCCGCCCATAAGACCACACCAGAGCGTGATTCCGCTTCCTGTGCTGCCCTTGTCACCCCAGCTGCCCTTACCACCCCTGCCGCTTGTGCCGCCCTTGCTACCCTCGCCATCCTTGCCATTCTTGCTGCCTTTCGGTGCAGCGGGTTTGCGCTCTGTCACGATATCAGCGACATATCCGTGCTCTTCAAGTCTGGTAGCAGCAGCATCACGCTGCCTCTTTGCTACATGCTCAGGAAGTCCTGACGCATGAGAGCATCCATAAACCGTGTTCGCATCCATTCTCTCAAAATCAACCCCTGAAATCCGGGAGGGCGTAATCACAGCCCTGATCTGCCCGCCCCCACGCGGATAATAGCCACGCCGCAACACCTCGATC
>CBDAFH010000070.1:0-19432 GCA_965195165.1 uncultured ANME-2 cluster archaeon
TGAAGCGCGAAGACCTTGAAATCGTCCGTCTCAAAACTCTTTGCAATCCAGTCATACAGATCCCTGCCAACATGCCCGTCATCGATGTCTGGTTGGGACGAATCCGCCCCGACAACCGTGACGCCGCCAAAGGAATGGCAGGAGTTACGTGCTCCAAAGAAGTCCTCGAAGTACAGGTACCCGACGTTTCTTGAATCGTGATTTCCGGGGACGATCACCTTATTTTTGCAATCGATCCACCCGAGCACCTCTTTTGCACCCTCAAACTCGGGATGGGCGCCGTTCTGAGTCAGATCCCCTGTGACGACCACGATGTCCGGAGCGATCTCATTGATGCTGTCTACCACCCTTCCTGCAACATCAGCAAGAAAGTGGGCGTCTGATACGTGGATATCCGAAAGATGCACGATCCGTATCACGTAAGTCACCCCGAGACCGGTATGAAGTGCACCTCAGAAACGATTCCCTGCCCCTCTCCCGAGAGCACAAAGTCGAGGAACGCCTGCTCATCCGCATCTGGCGCCCCGTCTGTGATCATCCATAGCGTTCTTGAGATCGCATAATCCCCGCTTCGGATATTCCCGACTGTAGGATCGGTGCCATCGAGGCAAACCGCCCTGATATCGGAGTCGACATATCCGAGAGACAGAAATCCTATGGCATGTTTATTTCCGGCAACGGTCGTCCGCACCTTACCGTTTGAGTCCTGGATAATCGCATGGTCAGTGATCTCCTCTTTGGTGGGCGCAAGAACCGCCTGCTCAAAGCAATCCCTTGTTCCCGAACCCTCCTCTCGAGATACAACCATGATCTCTGCGTCCTCGTAGCCTACATCCTTCCAGTTCGTGATTTCGCCAGTGTAGATGCCCTGGAGCTGTTCCATTGTGAGATCGCTGATCTGGTTGGAGGGGTGGATGACGATGGCAACACCGTCCTTTGCGATGGCGTGCGTCACAAGATCCGGGTAGCTCGCCCTCTCAGAGGCTTTCATGTCGCGGGATGCGTCTCCGATGTCTACAGTGCCGTCAGCAACCGCCTTTACACCGTGCGAGGAGCCGCCTCCGGATACATATATCCGACTTCCCGGATTATTCTCCATGAATACGCGTGCGCACTCCTCTGCTATCGGAAGAACCGTTGTCGATCCTGCGACCTGCAGTTTCATTGCGTGTTCCTGTGTGCCTGTGTCTTTGTTATCGATACAACCTGATCCGAGCAGCGATGCCGTAATTACTGCGATCAGGAGCGTTGCCACGATCGTACGTGGTAAAAATCTTTGTGTTGTGTGTGGTTTTTCCATTTGGTGTATCACCGCGGTAACATGCGCAACCGCCGCATATATAGTTTTTCCCAAGAAATATATAGATTTTATATAGTCTACGTAGTCTGTACGTAAGGTATAGAGTTCATGACACGGTCTGAAAATCAAGTGATTTATCACCGCGGAATACGAAGTATCGCCGAAGGCAGAACGTGAAGGGCACAGAGTTTTAAGACCGTTTTCAATTCTCACGGGGTTTTACGATGCCTCTGCGCACTCTGCGTGCTCCGCGGTAAAACTTAGGGATAGTGATTTCGAGACTTTTTATTATCTTCCGGAATGGGTTCAAAAAACCACAAAGAGCACGGAGGACACAGAGAAAACAGCAACTCTCTGTGCTCTCCGTGTCCTCTGTGGTTAATCTTCTTCGCCATAATCAGAGTCCACCCGGAAGAAATTAAAAAGCCACGTGATTTCACTGGGAAAGTCGACAGTGCCCCACAAATTATTATCTGTGAGCCCCCAAAATTCAATCATGGAAAGCAACCACGCGGACTTGCAGAAGACACTGACAGGTGCATCCGGAAAAGTAGCAGATATCCATACTGCAGCGAAAATCATACGAGACCGCGGCGTCGTGATCTATCCGACCGAGACCGTGTACGGCATCGGAGCAGACGCGCTATCAGTAAATGCGGTTAAAAAGGTGTTTGCAATAAAGAAGCGATCCTCCCCGGTATCGCTTGCGGTATCCGGTTACGGGATGATCGAGGATGTTTCAGTCTGCGATGCAGATACGATGGAACTGATCCGAAAACTCCTGCCTGGTCCGATCACAGTGATCCTTAAGAAAAAGCCGGTTGTTCCTGACATCCTGACAGCGGGCTCCGACCGGGTCGGGATCAGGTATCCGGATCACGAGATAACGATCAAATTGATCGATCTTTCAGGAACCCCGGTCACATCCACAAGCGCCAACCTGCCAGGAGAGCCGCCAGCGCGTGAGGTCTGCGAGATCAGTGCGGATGTGCTGGACGGTGCTGACTGTGTCATCGATGGCGGCAGATGCGAGTATGGAGTCGCCTCAACCGTTGTCGATCTTGTGGAGATGCGGGTTCTTCGGAAGGGCGCGGGGTACGAACGGGTGGTTAGGTATCTGCGATAGCTGTTGTCTGCTCAAATACCGTGACGGTCACTGATAATCGTTTCCTGTGCCTTGGATCTGCACAACAAAATTCCGCCGTCTCGCAAAAAACCACTGATGCGAGACGCTGGGTAAGGGTGTTCCCGCCAGAATCGAACCGATCCCATGACCCAGCTGTTGCCCCGGACTTCAGTTTCACGAATCCTCAAAGCACCCTGACATCGACTTCCCCCTCTGTCGCATCATCAACTGTTATCATGATTAATCGCGCCTCCCATGAAAGAGCGTCCCCAGTTCCTCGCCCTCAACAATCCGCCGGATCACGTCGTCCTCCCGCCCATTTGCGATCACGAGATCACAGCCAGCGTTCATGCAGACCCTTGCGGCGTCGATCTTTGTCTTCATCCCGCCAACAGCGAGTCTGGATCCGGTTCTGCCTGCCACCACCTCGATCTCTGGCGTTATCTCGGTAACCGTCCCGATCAACCTCGCACCGTCGTTATCTCTCGGATCGCCATCGTACAAGCCATCGACATCGGTCAGGAGGATCAGAAGACCTGCGCCTACGTCAACCGAGACCATCGCGGAGAGACTGTCGTTATCGCCAAATGTCCCGGCGATCTCGTCTGTCGCAATGACATCATTCTCATTGATGATCGGCGTGACGCCCAACCGCAGGAGTTCGCGTATCCCGTTTCTAAGGTTTTTGTGCTTTGACTCATCCTTGAAATCGCCATAGGTGAGGAGGATCTGGGCAACGATCTCGCCGTAATGTTCGAAAGCCCGATGATACACCCCCATAACCTTGCTCTGCCCGATCGCAGCGCAAACCTGCCGCAGGACAATTTCTGATGGTCTTTCCGGAAGCGAAAGTTCATTGCACCCGAGCCCGATCGCACCGGATGTGACGACGATGAACTCATGCCCCTGCCCCTTGAGTTCGGATATCTGCTCTGCGATGCTCTCGATCAGCACGTAGTTGAGACCGCTGCCGGCACTGGCAAGCGTGTTCGTCCCGACCTTGACAACGACCCGATCCGTTCGAAGTGTTCTCATAACTCGTATCACCCCGCGCCTCACACCGCTTGCGCCACGTGCCGATGGGTGAACTGCTTGGTGCCATCGACGTAATCGGCAACGACCTGCCCTGCCCCTATTAGTTTGTACTTGTAGATCGTAAGCCCCTCAAGTCCGACAGGACCGCGAGAGTGGATCTTGCCAGTCGAGATCCCGACTTCAGAACCAAGCCCGTACCGAAACCCGTCCGCAAACCTTGTTGAACAGTTCCACATCACCGATGACGAGTCAACCCCTTCCATGAAGCGCTCAGCAGTCTTTTCATCGGACGTTACGATCGCATCGGTGTGGTGGCTGCCATACCGGTTTATATGATCGATCGCGCCCCCTGCCGAGTCAACGATTCGAATCGAGAGGATAAGGTCGTTGTACTCGGTTATCCAGTCATCTTCAGACGCCGGATCGCACCCGATCACCGCCCTCACCCGATCATCGCCTCTCAACTCGACGCCCTCGGCATCATACCGTGCCGCAACCCGGAATAAGAACTCATCGGCAACATCCGTATGGACAAGGAGAGTTTCCATCGCATTGCAGACCGCTGCATACTGGCACTTCGAATCAAACGCAATATCTACCGCCATATTGAGATCAGCGTCCTTGTCCACGTAAACATGGCAGATCCCGTCCGAGTGTCCGAGCACCGGTATCTTCGTGTTCTCCTGGATGTATCTCACAAGCGCATTCGAGCCCCTCGGGATCATGAGATCGATGTGGCTGTCGAGTTTCAGAAGTTCACGCACGTCCTCCCTCGTCTCGACAAGCTGGATCGAGTCCTTGAATGTAGCATCCTCTTCGATTGCATCGTTTATCAGGTTAAAAAGTATCCTGTTGCTGCCTTTAGCTTCAGATCCGCCTTTCAGCACGACTGCATTTCCTGACTTGATGCAGAGCGATGAAATCTGAACGAGCGCATCGGGTCGTGACTCAAAGATCACGCCGATTAAACCGATCGGGGTTCTAACTTTGTAAAGTGTGAGCGACTCGTCGAGTTCGGTTGCAGAGAGAACCTTTCCAATAGGATCAACAAGCCCGATCACCGATCTCACGCCCTCAATCATCTCATCGATCTTTTTATTATCGAGCTTGAGCCGTTTAACAAGCGCCGGTGCGAAGTTTGCTTTCTCTGCATCCTCTACGTCCAACGCATTCGCCCTTTTGATCTCATCCCGGTTCTCATCCAGGTTGCGAGCTACACGCGTAAGTGCACTGTTCTTTGCCTCTGTTGTTGCGGATGCGAGTCCGAGTGCCGCATCTTCTGCCAGTTTTACCTGTTCTTCTATCGTCATCATAATATCACATGAACCGACGTTGCCTTAAACGTCAATAGAACTCGATCTCCCCCGCCCAGTCCCAGATCACGCGCCGCAAGCCGTGTTATGTCAGCAGACATCTCATCTCATCTCCCCTGACATCAACAAGAACCCTCATCAAGGGACCATTTGGGAATATGCTGATGATACTACCCGCGATCTCATTTCTTGCGCTCTTTGCGCTTGTATTCCGGTAAGGCTTTGCGAGGATGATCTCCTCCGGTCTGACACATGCTTTCACACGAGTCCCAACGCTTGACGGCACAAAAACCGTGGTCAGGTCGAAATTTCCTGTTGAGATCTGTAGAACCCCATTATCCTCATCCAGCGCGGCAATCTTTCCCTCAAATATATTCTTCATGCCGATAAACCTCGCAACAAACTCGTTCTCCGGCTTATAAAAGATCTTCTCAGGCGTTCCTGCCTCCTCGATTCTCCCGTTGTTCATGACCGCGATCCGGTCACCAAGCGCCATCGCCTCAACCTGATCGTGCGTCACATAGATGCTTGTTAGCCCGATATCCCGCTGCAACTGTGCAATCTCGTGCCTCAACCGCTCACGAACGACCGCATCCAGATTGCTCAGCGGTTCATCCATTAATATGCATTCAGGTTCCGTTGCAAGCGCTCTTGCAAGCGCAACCCGCTGCTGTTCCCCGCCGCTTAATTTCATCGGGTTCTTCTTCTCAAACCCATCAAGACCGACGAGCTCAAGGGCTCTTTTCACATCTGCTTTATTGCCGCCTCGTTTACTCCTTTTGTTTCCCGCTTTCAATCCGAATTCAACGTTTTCATAGACGTTCAGATGCGGAAATAACGCATAATTCTGGAATACAAATCCGATCCCTCTCTTGTGGGGTGGCGTATCGTTTATTCGTGACCCATCCAGGTAGATGTCCCCTTTGTCCTCCTTCGTAAGTCCTGCGATCACCGAGAGCGTGGTCGTCTTCCCGCATCCGGACGACCCGAGAAGGACGAACATCTCTCCTTTTTTTGCAGATAGGTCAAGCGAGCTTAATACCTCGTTTTCTCCAAAGGATTTGCAGATGCCGTCCAGTTGAATCATTGTGCCTCTGCCCCCCGTGTTCTGAGATTTCCATCCCTGATATTCCCGAGATATTTGAATACAATGAGCGTCGTGAACGCGAAAGACATTAAAATCAAAGAGAGTGCGACAGATGCGCTAATATCTCCGGACATAGCGTTCATGTAGATTCCAACCGTCATCGTCTCGGTTCTGTACGGGATACACCCGGCGACCATCGCAGTCGCGCCAAACTCGCCGAGCGCACGAGCCCATGTCATGACGACACCAGACGCTATTCCGTTTCTGGCAAGCGGAACTGATACCTTCCTGAATGTATAAAATTCCGATGCCCCGAGCGTTCTCGCAGCGTCCATTACGTCCCGATCAATCGATTCAAACGCAGTCTTTGCAGATCTTATCAGAAAAGGGGGAGCTACAAAGAGTTGTGCGATGATTATCCCCTTTACCGTGAACAGGACATCGAACCGGCTGAAGATGCCCTCCCCCCAAACGCGATGAGAATCGCAAGACCGCAGACGAGCGGCGACAATACGATCTGAAGATCAACCAGCGTATCAAGGATATTTTTGCCTTTGAACCGCTTTGTCGCAAGGATATACGCAGCCGGGATCCCGAAGAGGAGCGCAAGGAGAACGACAGCAATCGAGGTCTCGAGGCTCAAGAGGATGGCTGATATGATTTCAGGGGATCTGATCTCGCCTGCAAACTCAGCAAAGGATGTCGCTGTAAGGAGGCACGTAATTATAATTGCGATAAAGCCAAAGAAGATGCCCGCGATCAGGGATAATAGAATACGAAAGGAGGAACTCATTTTTCCATCACCAGAAACTCAATTACATCCTTAAACTGATTCACCTTGCCCCCGCCCTGTGCGATCTTCGTCATCATCCTCGCCTCGTCCGCAACCCGTATTCCTGCGATCATATCCACGCCATAATCGAAGAGAACCTCGGACATCGGCGTGCCCGGACCAAGAACTATCGTGAACCCTTGGCTTAACTCCAGTAACCGCTCGAGTGACTTGTTTACGATCGTTGAACTCGTTATCGCAACAATATCTGCCTGTGGGATCAGGTGTTCTGCTGCCGTATCCGGCAGATCGCCTTTCTGGGGCTGCCTCTCAAAGACCCACAGTTCATCTGCAACTTTCCGCAAGTCATTAACCATCGGGAAATGCCCGACCATCGCTATATTCTTGCCCCTCCCGTTTTCGAGCAGAAAGTCGGTTACATTCAATTCCTTTCCCCGCGGGGCGATCATCGAGTTGACTGCTGCAAGACCGATGCCCGCTTCGATCATGTTCCACGATTTTAAGTACTCTGCGAGTTCGGATGCGGTCTTCTCGGTCAGTCTCCCGATATTCCGCACCATATAGTCGTGCCGTTCACCAAGATTCTTTGCAACCCCGCAGTTTCGGGATAGGACGCCGATCCACGTATAGCCGACATGCACGTCACGGACTTTCGCATCTGTAGCCACGTTTGATAGATCAGAGATCAGATCATCGATCAGTTTCATTTATATCGCCTATATTGCCTATGTCGCCTTGCCTGTATGGGGTGAACTCATATTTCTCGTATACCGCTTTGCCGTAATCAGAGGTAACGAAATCAACAAACTCTTCCGCAGATTCTTTGTTTTCAGAAAACGTAAGTGTTCCTATAGGAATCGTCTGTATGATGTTCTCTTCCGCCGGTATCTCTATGACCGCCGTTTCATTCGGGGCAAAGAGTGCCGTTTCTCCCCACGTTATCGCAGCGTCCACATCTCCACTGGATACGTAGAGTATGAGTGCATTTACGGTTGTGCCGTAAACGACAGTGTTATCCAAAACAGCATCCTTGATCCCGTTCTTCTCCAGTATTTTGTCCGCTAATATTCCAATAGCGCACGCCTCAGGATCTCCGAGAGCAACCATTGCCCCCTGCTTTGTGAGATCGTCCAGACAGGTTATATTCGCAGGATTTCCCTTCGGAACCACTATCACGGGAACATGGTAAGCTACAGACTTTTCGTAATCTATGAACCCCTTATCCCGCGCAATTGTGGAGTAGTACATTGCTCCTGGCTGGTAGACATCCCCCTTCTGCGCAAGTTCAATCTGGTTCAAGAGATGCCCGGATCCGGCATAATTGCATATCACTTTAACACCGTATTCTTGCTCGAATTGGCTTCCAAGTTCGCCCATCGGCTTTTTCATCCCTGCGCCGCAGTAAACAATGAGCGACTCCGTTCCTTCTGTTGCTGACTGCGCGGGCTTTCCGATGCACCCATGCGCAATTACACTGCAAAACAGAATTATCACGCGAGTATTGCTGTTTTTTTCATCAGGTTCCCTTCAAATACAGTTGTATGTTCTGTATAAATACATTTCGGTTTACAATATGACAAAAGTCAAATTAAAACAGTTGATCCATGTTGTAGCTGGATCGCAGAGTGTGGGCTTAAGCTGGTGGAAGGTTGGATGGTGCGATATGTTCTTATGGTGTGTTGCAATATTTGCGCATCATGCAGCCACGACAGTGGTTGTAACAAGCAAAGGAGGACATCAAAAATGAGAATAAGCGCAAGAAACCAGATTGAAGGTGTTGTGAAGAAAATCGAGAAAGGTGAGGTCGCGTCTACCGTGAAGATCGAGATTACCGAGCCCGCTATCCTGACTTCGATGCTAACGAAAGAAGCCGTGGAAGATCTTGATCTGAAAGAAGGCGATAAAGTAGAAGCAGTGATCAAAGCGACAGAGATACTGATACTAAAGGAATAATAGGTTCCAAACGGACTCTTTTCTTTTTTTTTATTTACGAAAACGTATATCGCAAGCCTGCTCCCAAAGGGCAGTTTTTTTACTCGATTTTTTTGTGAAAAAAATCGTTTTTAAACCGAACCCCCGTAAAATCCTCGTCTATGTATTTCCTATATAGTATACAGCATACAGTCAAAAATATCGAGCGATCACACCCTTTGGAATTACTGACATGCAGCCACGTGGTTCATTCATACACCAATCTCAATCCCACGCCCACCTCCCTCAGGTCTACAACTCGGGATAACATAATCTTCGAATTCAAGTCCGTGCAGTGGGCGGCATGGACAGTTCCCGGTTGTAATTCCTTCATATACTCAAGCGTGCCCTGCAGTTGTTCGTAAGAGGACCCTGTCAGGTGAAATCCCCCGATTATGTCAACCACTCGATCATCGCCGCAGACCTTCTTTGCATATTCGATGATGTTGCAGATTCCTGCATGTGAACAACCCGTAACGATCACCAACCCTTCCGGTGATGTGTAAACCAGGGCAGAATCATCGATCACATAATCATCTTCTTCGACCCCATCTCGTATGATTCTCCCTATCGGCACCACCGCTTCAAAGCCATTCGTTCGTTCAACCTCACCAAGAAAAACCATGTTATCAGTCAGCCACAGGGGATCTCTTTCCAATCCCATATTGAAGTGGCAGGATAACTTATCTTCCGAGATTAAAGAGCCAATCTCCGGGATATCGCCGACTGTTCTGGTTAAAAATGCAGAAGGATGGGCTACAAGAATTGGATTAGCACAATCTACCTGTTCCATTCTTGCTTCGGTGTAGAGTTTGATCAGATGGTACAGACCCCATGTATGATCAAGATGCCCGTGGGAGAGCACTACAAAGTCGAGGTCCAGCAGGTGAATGCCCATCTTTTCCGAGTTTCTTATGAACGCATCCGAATATCCACAATCAAACAGGATATTGGTGCTTCCGTCTTGAAGGTGGTATGCCACTCCCGGTTCACCATGGAAGTAACGATCTATCAGGGTGTTGTTATCCACAAGAACTCTCAATTCCAGCATTCCGCCCCCCACCACTCTAATATCAGTCGTACCGCAGCCGGGTCTCTTCATCCGCAAGTGTCGGTTGGATGATCTCAGTCCATCTCGGAGAGTTCCATGTCCCGAGTGCCGTGTGCGTCTCATAGTAGTTCTGGGGGATCGGATGCGTCCCGATCACCACGTCAAGTCCATACTTTGCCCTGATAAAGTCACGGAAGTGAGTCACACGAGGGCATGGCGGATATCCGACGACAAGACCTGTGGCGAGGTGTATCACATCCACCCCGTTCTTCATCATCTCCTCCGGAGCGTATTCGATATTTCCACCAGGGCAGCCACCACACGCAGTATAACCGACCAGTTTCACCGCTTTACCCTCGTAAATGCTGAATGCTCCCTCCCTGTTGTTAAGCGCCCTCAGGCATTTGCCTCCGGCACACGCGCGGTAGCGGTCGCATATAATTATCCCAATCCGGATTTCATCGCTCATTTTACGTCCTCCGCAACTTTTAGTTTTTGATTGCAGGTTCTTATGGATTGTGGGCGACAAATGCTTTTTGGACGCAGATGATCATTCACCCCAATATCACAAAATGATCATTTCATTTTTTTCTTCGCTTTTGCAAGTTTCTTCTTTGCATCACTACTTCCGGAAGCAGCTTGTTTTTCAAGTTCTTCCAGCATTGCCTTTTTCTTAGAGCTCCTTCTTACCATATCCTTCTTAGACATTGCCATAGGAGATACATTTTAAACTGCACCTTACTTAAATGATTTCAGAAAAACTGTGTTATGTCAGCAAAACTGCTAACAAATCCCCTGCACTGATGCGCTTTACCATCAGGATAAGTACCAGTACCCACCAGCAGCCCCACATATCGGAAACCCTGATTTCATGCCGATACCGATATATTCCCTGAATGCCAGATGTGTCCATTATGCCAAAACGCCCTCCGAGGTAGGAAAGACTCCTATCACGCAATATCAGAGAAGATGCAGAGAATCGTTTCCTGGGGGCGGTGGGATGCTTGTGGGGGTTGGCGATAAATTATATGCTGCGTCCCCGATAGGAGTCAACAACGAAAAGCATTGGTTGGATAGAGATGAGATCGATGATGGGCATACACGAAGAGAGATCAAGAAGTGCTGAAACGCCATACATAAAAGCAATCCGGATGATTCTGGTATTTATGATCCTGGGAACTGCTCTTTGTGTCGAAGCAAAATCATCAGTTCCAGACCGATCCGAAAATGTGATGATTACGGAAATATACTACGACACCTATCTGAAGGGGGATACCAATGGTGAATTCATAAGAATACACAACCCAACCGAAGATCCAATCGAGATTGGTGGCTGGCAGATAACCGATTTTGAGGATGCTATCACATTCCCATCATTGACAGGTATGGATGCGGGGGATTGTTTGCATCTAGCGTATAATGCAACCGCGTTCTATGATGAGACGCTCCAGAGAGCGGATTTTGAGTATGGTGTGGATTCTGATTCGACACCGGATATGGTAAAAACTTCCGGAACGATAAAATTATCTAATGACGGAGATGAAGTGATCCTGAAGGATGAGAAAGGCGAGATCGTGGATGTTGTGATTTATGGCAGCTCTGATGCTGTAGATGGGTGGACCGGTGCGCCTGTGGATGCTGTGCGTGAGGGCGTGATCCTGGAGCGGGACAGAGATGAAACCACTGGTAAATATGAGGATACGGATTCTGCAGAAGACTGGAACGATTTTCGAGTATACGGTGTCGGGCAGTCACACTTCTCGTATGAGACATTCGGTTTTGAAGGGAATGTGACGGTATTTACCGCCCCGGACAGCAGCTTTACAGCGATCGCAGGTGCAATCGACAACGCCAGTGAATCGATTTGCCTCAATCTTTACCAATTCCATAACTTCTATCTGATGGATCGCATAATAGATGCGATAGAACGGGGAGTTGAAGTTAAGATGATGCTTGAAGGTGGTCCTGTAAACGGGATCGCCGATGAAGAAAGGTATATTGCAGACCAGACCGTTGCTGCAGGCGGAGATGTCAGGTTCATGATATCTGATGGAGACAGGGGTATTCATGACAGATATGCATTCAATCATGCGAAATATGCGATTATAGACGATGAAACGACGATAGTAACCTCAGAAAACTGGAAAAACACAGGTGTGCCTATCAACAATACTTTTGGAAACAGAGGCTGGGGCATTATCATAAACAATCCGGATACAGCAGATTATTTCAGCAGCGTATTCGTTGAGGATTGGAAGCCTGCAAGCAAGGACAGCTTTCCATTCACATCGGATGACCCGATCTACGGGAATAAATATGGCAGCCCTCCGCCTGATTTCGTGCCAGACCGCACAATCCTGACTGGCAATTACGCAAGTCCGTTTCATAGCGAGATTGTTTCAGGCAAGTTCAATGTTTCTCCTGTTTTATCTCCGGACACCTCGCTACTGGAGACCAAATCTATCATAGGCATGATAAAAGGAGCGAACGATTCTGTTTATGTGGAGCAGTTCTATATCAGGAACTGGGGCACTCATGCTGACCCAGAACCAAATCCCTTCCTGGAGGCTGTGATCAACGCATCAAGGAGGGGCTGTGAGGTGAAGATATTGCTTGATTCTGTGTATGAGTGTAAGAATGAGGAGATAGTCGAGTATCTGAACGATGTTGCCGCAGATGAAAATTTAAATCTTGAGGCAAAGCTAATAGACAACGCCCCGATAGGACTTAACAAAACACATAACAAAGGTGCGATCGTTGACCGCAGTCAGGTTCTGATCTCAAGCATCAACTGGAATGAAAACAGCGCGAGAAACAACCGGGAAGCGGGTTTGATCATCGAGAATGAAGATGTGGCTGAATTTTATACTGATATCTTCTTTTATGACTGGTGGAATGGCACATTTCATCCCCGGGCGTCTTTCACGTATGCTCCTATCCACCCGGTTGTGGATCAAACCATAACCTTCGATGCCAGTAGTTCCTCTGACCCGGACGGAAGGATTATAGAATACAACTGGAACAACGGAGACGAAAACACAACATCCACCCCGTGTCTGGTAATAACCCACACCTACATAATCCCGGGCAGTTACACCGTAACCCTGACCATAACAGACGATGACGGCACAACCGACACAACCAGTAAAATCATAACGGTAGATGGCATCTGCGGTGATCCCAACCACGACGGTACGATCACCATAGCAGATGCGGCAATCGCGCTCTTGATGGTGGTCGGAGCGATTCCTGATACACGAGAAGCGGATGTGAACGGCGATGGCAAGGTGACCTCGCTTGATGCATTGATGATTCTACAGAATCTGCGAGGCGGAAAAGGTTGTTAAAGTGTTAG
The DNA here is from genome assembly GCA_965195165.1 of uncultured ANME-2 cluster archaeon. Classification (GTDB taxonomy): domain Archaea; phylum Halobacteriota; class Methanosarcinia; order Methanosarcinales; family Methanogasteraceae; genus Methanogaster_A. The sequence continues at coordinate 13,032 of CBDAFH010000070.1, forward strand.
ACATCATGACAATTGAAAAGGCGCATAAGCAATACGGCAGGCTTTAACATTTTAAATCCCTTCTTTCAATAAAATGGAAATTGAAGCATAATGGCTATTCCCATTATCAATTGTGGGAGCATATAAATATAAATGAGCCGTTTTACAGGATGTAATCCCTTTGAATATTTTACTATTATTGGAACTGAAAGCCATCCAAGAATGCAAAAAATAGGATAAATATATTCCGTTCCCATATATACATGTCCAAAATGAGAAGGAATATTCATATCGTATATGGGTGAGAGTATTTTAACAAGTAACGTCCAAAGCCCGCCAAACATAAAATACCAACCAAGCAGGAAATTAGAAAATAATATCCAAGTTGGTATTTCAATTAATTGAAAAAGTCCTATCTCCCTACATCCCATTAAGGAAAAGGATAATAATATCTCTGATATGAGAACCATCAAGATAATACTTAAAGCGATTTTATCGAATTTTTCCATTTTCCACCCCCATTTCTCTCTTCAGCACATAAGTCCCAGACCCCGCACGTAAGCACAGCGCCTGTGCATTGCACCCAATCGCGTTCGGCTTACCTCCGGCGAGATAACTGTATGGTCAGCCAAAAGTGAAACCGTGTGTCGATTATGGTGAGGTTCTCTGCGCTCCATGCACACTAACCCGGGAACGCAATCCCAAATAAACCTTATGGATTATATTAGTACAAATTTTATAAAATACCAGACTCAATAGAACTACACTCCTCACGTCGAAATCGCGGACAGAACCGCTCGAGACCCAGCAGCCGGGCAACCCCTGCGATGCTGATCCCATAAAAGACCGCCTTCACCCCTGCAACCTCCAGTATCGGCTCAATCGTCCCGTTAGGGAACCGGATAATATTATAACATATAGGAATCTATAGTATACTATATGGCAGCTACCACAACGATCTGCATAGAACCCAGAGTGAAGGACCTGCTAACGAATCTGAAACGCCACCCTCGTGAATCATATAATTCAGTCGTTGCGCGGTTGACGAATCTGGCGATCGAAGTGCGACCACTGAGCGATGAGGCGATACATGGCATCGAAGAGGCACTTGAAGACATCAAACATGGGCGCCTGCACTCCGAAGAAGAGATCCTGAAAGAGTTCGACCTGCTATGAGCTACAAGGTCAACTATACCGCGAAAGCGAGAAAAGATCTCAAAAATCTCCCCCCTGATGTTGCGCAGAGGATCATTCTATTGATCAATGGTATCAGGGAGGATCCATACTCTCATGTCAAGAAGATCAAAGGGACGAAACGCCATCCGCTCTACACCTACAGCGCCTGCGAATACCGGGTGATCATGGACATAACAGAGGATCGCTTGCTGATCATGGTGATGACAACCGGGCACAGGAGCAAGATATATCAGAAATATTAATGTGGTGTGATAAACCATGGGACGATCTCCCGATGGTTGATTGAGATGGCTCGATTCACATTGTCTTGAAGGCGCGACACCTAATTAGTAATGCGGGTATTTGTGAATTTTATCACAAAGCCCCTGCGAACAAAATCTTTATATTGCAAAGATTTATAGGATTTAACATGGTTGCAACAAAGAGGATATCCGTATCTCCTGAAATTTGGGAAGAATTGAGTGGATTAAAAGAAGTTGGACAAACTTTTGGGGAGCTCATCAGGAAGATGATTGAAAGTGAGAAAAAGGCAAGACTCCTCACAGATATGAAAAATATCGAAGAGACTGCAGAATTTGTAGAGATATGAGATGTATGGCGTTCATATAACTAAAGACACTTTGAAATACGTCAATTCACTCACCGAAAAGAGTAAAAGGTCGATTGAACGAAAGCTTGAGATTCTGAAAGAGGATCCATATCCTGGAAGAGATGACAAGAAGAAGCTGCAACTTCCGGATTATGACCTTTTCCGGATGCATGTAGGTCGAAGTTTTACGATATTCTACAGAATCTACGAGGCGGAAAAGGTTGTCAAAGTGTTAGACATCATGACAATTGAAAAAGCGCATAAGCGATATGGTATGCTTTAATATACAAAATACATTTTATGATGTTTCCGAATTTATTCGGATGTGGAATGGCTATATCGGATCGATCAGGCAATCGTTCCAGTCCCGGATCTTTCGATCGGGTTATCCCACAGCCCGGGTGCGCTTTCGGATGCCTCCGCCGGAATCGCTCATGTCGTCCGGGGACTCCTGTGCAGCGAGAAGGGCGGGCTTTCGCGTACCCCGCGTTTTAGTCCCAGCCTGCCGCCGTCCGAAACTGTCGTCTCGTAGCCGAGTGCGGTCCGGTGCATGAGGGGGGTATTTGCGGTTCCGGTATATTATGGTGTGGCGCAATCGAATATCTCTTCGCGTTCCACACCATCAACCATTGAGCCAGCCATGAAACTTTCAGGCTCAAACTTCCCTAAATAGCAATAAGGTAATGCATAACAGCCACAAAGAGGGAGATAAAGCTCACAATTAAGAAAAATTCCGATATCATAAGCATCCTGTGTTTTTTCGATACGATCTCTTCGAACCCTTCCTTGCAGTCCTTGCTGGAGTTGATATTGATCCCGTATTTCCGGGGAGCGAGTGTCAACACTGCAAAGATCAGGCTCAGAAGCCACAATGCGATAGGGGCAAGATAGATTGCAGCAGTCGAGTATGTAAGCACAGGTTTTAGGTCAGAGAAGGTTATGGCATGGAAATAGATGCCCTCAAGCAGACTGTTCACCAGGATAAGCTCTCTGGCAGCAGATTCGATGGTTGATATGGACTCGCCCACAACCTTCTCCGCATTCTCCCGCCAGAACGGGTTCGGCTCAACATGGACTATGGGTGGCTCATCGCTCATCATCCCACCCTCTGCTCGAAAGTCTTAGTGCAGTTGGGACAATCAATGTCGATGGTCCCAACACGCCTCGGCTTCGGCTTCAAGAAATTCAAGATGCCGCGAACAGCGGTGGTCTCGCTGTCATCCACCCTTGCCTTCAGATCCATTCTGAATTTATAGCCGCAATGAGGGCATTTAACAAGCTCAAGAGCCATACTTCCCCCTGATATCTTCCATTACTTCATTAAAGGCTTCTTCACCCATCGTCTCTTTTAATCTGACGATATTGTTTTCTGCTATCGCTGCACTCGGGGAATGCAGTTCGTTGAAGATCAATAGAGCTATAAGGTACTTTTCAAGGGCAGCAGGATAGTCTGCATCCTGTTCTTCATGCAACCGTCCCAGCTGGTGCAGTGAGATTGCGATGCCGTGTTTGTTCCCGAGCTCTTCTGCTATCTTGAGGCTCTGCTGGTAGAGGTGTTCTGCCCCTCCCTAGTTCCCCTGAGCCTGGTGTATCCTTCCCAGCTCGTGCAGTGTGGTTGCGATGCCGTGTTTGTCCCCGAGGTCTTCGTTTATCTCGAGGCTCTGTTGGTATAGGTGTTCTGCCCCCCCCCCATAGTTCCCCTGAGCCTGATGTATCATTCCCAGTGCATGCAGTGTGGTTGCGATGCCGCTCTTGTCCCCGAGCTCTTCAAAGCCCTCCTTTACCTCATTATGGAGATTCAAAGCATTTTTCAAGTCACCCAACCGATACCACATCGTTGCAAGCTCACCCAGTGCCGAGATTCTTCTTACACCTGAGGTCGTGTTTATGGATTCATTCAGCAGATTCATCGCCAGTTCCATGTATCCCCATCGCACGAGGTGCCCATGAGTGGCTGCCACAATATCATGCGCCTTTTCCCATTTCTCAGCCCGATAATAATACTCCCTCGCATTGAGGTGATCCCACAAATTATTTGTCACCTTGACCTGATTTTTATAATACTGCGCCGCTCGTACAAGTAACTGCTTTCTATCCGGACCTTCTTTCGCTAACTCCTCCTCTGCAAACTCACGGACAAGCGTATGCATTGCGTAACGGGTCTCTTCTCGCTCATCTTCTCTCGCAATCAGTCCCCAGTCCATGATCTTTGAAAGCGCATCACCTATGGCGGGGCTTGGCTCTTTCTCATCGCCCATCATCCATGAGAGCGCCTCCACGGACGCAGCCTCCTGATAGACCGATGCCCGGAGGAGCAGTGCTTTTGCCTTCTGATCCAGCTTTGAGTAGGATCTGTCAAGCAGGGTGAATTGTATCACCTCCTGCTTCAGTGGCTCAAGTTCGAGCAGTACGCCATCAACGGTCCCAGCCTCTGCATGTCTCACAAACTGCCCGATCGTCCACGGATGCCCACCTATTTTGCTGTATATCTTGTGCTTCTTCTCCATATCGAGATCAGCCAGCACCCCATAGTTGTTCATGAGCCAGACCGTCTCTGGAAACTGGAGTTCGGGGACGGATATGTGTGCTATGCTGGCTGTGAGCCTGCCATCCAGGGGATCGAAGTTGTAGCGTGTGGTGATGATGATTTTTGTTTTTGTTATGGTGTTGTTGAGAAGGTGCCTGATAAACTCACCGAGTTCCGGATTTGCTATCTTGCACCTTGTTTCATCAAGGCAGTCTTCGAAGTTGTCAAGGATTATGAGATAGCGCCGCTGGTTCAGGATGTTTACCAGTGAAGCGGTCTTAGCCTTCAGCGGAAGGGGGTTGTACAGTATCTCATTTAATTGCGAGATTCCTGCAAGGTTCAAAAAAGCGTTTAATTCGTTCAGGATGTCTTCGGGTCTGGTTGCCCTGTTGCACCTCATCCCGAATACGCCCTCGAAATGCCGGTTCATCTTGAGAGCGAGACGGGTGGCAAGAACAGTCTTGCCTATGCCTCCGAAGCCATAGATTATGGCGGCTCGCTTCACATCAGACGTAAAGTCCTTCTGCAAGCTGCGAAGCTCCTTTCTCCTGCCGATAAATCCCTTCTTCATCATCTGCACGTCACCAAGCATCAGGGGTTTGTTGAAGGGCTCAGGCGCATCCGGTACGATCTCGCCCACAGCCACGCATTCGGGGTCTTGCAGGTATAGTATGGGTGTGGCAAAGTCTATGCCGTTGCTCTTCTCCGCATTCTTCATCCCGGTCCTTGCCTCGGTGAGTGCCAGGTCAACCGGCTTACCACTGGCTAACGCCTGATAGAATACAGAGGCGAGTTTTGTAGCCGATTTATCCAGTATCGGGTACTGCATAGCCAGTACAGCAGGTATCTTTGCTTTTGCCAAGTTACTTGCGATATCAGCATACGCTTCCTTACTTGATTTCTTGCCTGACTGGCACGCGCTGAGTACCAGCAGCCGAACACCCTGCCCGGAGAGCATCTCCACAATGGTTCCGGAATCAACCGCCCTTGCGCCCCCATCCTCTTTTTCAAGTAACAGGTAGCCCTTACCGTTTTTATACGCACCGTGACCTGTGAAATGCACGATATGGTAGTCGGTCTCATTCAGGTAGCTCTGGATGGTCTCGAAGCTCGCATCTTCAGCGAAATCCACCTCCATCCGGTGATCTCGATATAATCTGTCCACAGCCTCAAGGATGACCTCCTGCTCAAACTCGGTGTTCAGGGGTGCAATTTCAGGGTCATTCGGGCTTGAGACTATGACCAGCATACGAAGTAGGGACGTAAGAGGGCTGGACCTTGTTTTCTTAATCCCGGGAGGCAGCCTTGAGATCAATGTCTCTCGTCTGGCAACAAGGAAACCATCACCATCATTCAGGAATTCCCATGGCATCGCCGCAATATCCTGAGCAGCCTCATCGAAACGCAGGCATATCCTAAGCCCTCTACCGTTCTCCTGCGCATCTTCAAGAGCGGTATTGAAACAATCCCCAAGCTTTGCTGTAAAGACTTTGTTGTACAACTCCATGCCGAACTCTTCATGAAACGTCTCCTTCTTCGAAGGTTCGATTGCACTTTCTTCCAGACGTCTCATACCCTCAAGTACCTTCAACTCACCGGTACGCAGCTCAAATACCTGCTCTGCGGCAACACTGCCATCAATCACAGCAGCAGCACGGTAAAGATTGGAAGCTTCTCTGGACAGGTGAAGGTCAAAATCATTGTAATCCAAGGATTGCACCTCCTGCAACAGTATGAGATAGACGATTATAAATTTATGGATGTTCTGGATCACCAACCCTCACATCCCACCAAAAAATAACAAGCGCGGCAAAGCACCCTCGACACTCTACCGCCACACACTCTGGCAACAACCCAACCCGAACTCCGCCCCCCTCAAGTTGATCGCGGACAGAACCTCTTAAGCCCGAGCAACTCAGCAACCCCCGCGATGCTGATCCCATAAAAGACCGCCTTCCCTCCAGCCATCTCAAGTATCGGCTCGAGGGTCCCGTTAACGACCGTCGTTCCCGTGACAAGCGCCAGATCGCACCACTCCAGCACCTCTTCCGCATCCGTACTACCGTCCAGCACGACAACACCGAACTTCTCCTTTCCGATATTCGCAGG
>CBDAFH010000071.1:0-10288 GCA_965195165.1 uncultured ANME-2 cluster archaeon
TACATCCCGCTTCACGCAATGATTGCCGAGGACATGATCGAACTCGGATTTCTGATGCGAGGCGAGGTCATCTGGGACAAGGCGTCCAGCGCAGGTTCCTCCACCGCATGGGGAAGCTGGCAGTCCGCATCCAACCCGACGCTCCGGGATGTGCACGAATACATCCTGATCTTCTCCAAAAACACATTCGGGCGGAAGAATCCCCTGAAACGGGAGAACACGGTATCGAGGGATGAATTCCTTGAGCTTACCAAGAGCATCTGGACATTCCCGTCGGAGTCTGCAAGGAAGATCGGGCATCCGGCACCGTTTCCGGTGGAACTGCCTTACCGGACGATCCAGCTCTATACATTCGAGGGCGAGGTCGTTCTCGACCCGTTCATGGGAAGCGGGCAGACCGCGATCGCAGCGATAAAGTCGAACCGTAGTTATGTTGGCTACGAGATTGATTGCGAGTATGCGAAGCTTGCTAACAATCGGGCTAAGGAGTTTCGATTGGAATTTGACCCTCCGAAGCTCTCTGATTTTACAGAGACTTAAGAACCCCGCGGATCCGCGATCTCTCCTGCAAGCGCAGTTGCAGCAGCGGTCTCAGGTGACGCAAGGTAGATGAACCCGCCTGTGCCCATCCGCCCCTTGAAGTTGCGGTTGGCTGTCGAGAGGCAGACCTCGCCCTCGCCGAGCACGCCCTGATGCGCACCAAGGCACGGACCGCATCCGGGCGGGAGTATCACTGCGCCCACCGAAAGAAGCGTTTCCACAACCCCGGCGCGAACTGCCTGCAGGAGCACCGATCTGGATGCGGGCGCAACGACCGTACGCACGCATACCTTCTTTCCGTCAAGGATATCTGCCGCCGCCTTGAGATCCTCAAACCTGCCGTTCGTGCACGATCCGATGAAGACCTGATCGATATGCTTCCCTTCGACCTCGTCTACCGGCTGCACGTTATCGACGGCGTGAGGGGTTGCTACCTGTGGGGGAAGATCAGACACATCGAAGAATAGCTCATCAGCATAAGCTGCACCAGGGTCCGCATAAACAGGTGAATAACCCCCCCCATCGCTTTCATCTTTGCTTTCATCGTTGCGTTCGCTTCCGCACCTTCCAATGAAATCGAATGTCACATCATCGGGGGGTACGATGCTCGCCTTTGCGCCCATCTCAACACCCATGTTACAGAGCGTCATTCTGCCTGCGATCGAGAGATCAGCGATCGTTTCGCCGTAGTACTCGATCGCTTTGTATGTTGCGCCCCCTGCGCCGATCTTGCCGATGAGGTGCAGTGTCATGTCCTTTGCGCTCACCATATCAGGGAGCGCGCCGTCCACCGTGATCCTGATCGACTGTGGCACCTTGAACCAGAGTTTTCCTGACACAAAGACCTCAGCCATCTCGGTTGCACCGATCCCGGTCCCAAAAGCGCCAAGCGCACCGTACGTGCAGGAGTGCGAGTCTGCGCCGGTGATCAGCATCCCGGGGCGTGCGAACCGTTCCGAGATGATCTGGTGGCAGATTCCATCGCCGATATCGAAGAAATTTTTGATGCCCTGTCTTCGCACCCACTCCCGTATCTTATGGTGGAGAACTGAAGTGGTCTCCTTGTTTGACGGGACTATGTGATCGAAAGGGACCACGATCCTGTCCGGATCCCAGACCCGGTCTGCGCCCATCTCAGTAAACGCCTTGACCGCAAGCACGCTCGTTCCGTCGTGCGCCATCGCACAGTCGATATCCGCAAGCACGAAGTCGCCAGCCCGCGCATCGGTGCCTGCTGCCCTGCTCATTATCTTCTCGCTAATTGTCAGCATTTCCAGTCCTCCGGGTCTAAACGACCTCTCCATCCTGTATCTGGATGGTCCGCTCAGTCTTCTGGGCGAGACTTTGGTCGTGCGTGATCAGCACAATCGTCTTCCCCTGATCATGCAGGTCATTTAATATATCAAAGACCATCGCTCCCGATTTCGTATCGAGGTTGCCTGTCGGCTCGTCGGCAAGTATGATCGCGGGATCGTTCACAAGCGCTCTTGCAATCGCAACCCGCTGCTGCTGACCGCCAGAGAGTTGGCTCGGGTAATAATTGAGTCTGTGTCCGAGTTCCAGCGAATCAAGAATCGATCCCGCCCTCTCTCTCCGCTCATCCATCTCCACCTCCCGAAGCACCATCGGTATCTCGACATTTTCAAGCACGGTGAACGTCGGTATCAGGTTGAACTGCTGAAATACAAATCCGAGCTCCTCTCTCCTGACTCTTGCCCGCTCGTTCTCGCTCATATCAGAAACCTTGTGATGTTTGATGAAAACATCGCCTCTCGTCGGCGTATCAAGTATTCCAATCTGGTTCATGAGCGTCGATTTGCCGGATCCGGATGCGCCGATGATCGCTACGAATTCACCTCTCTCAACTACCAAACTCACATCACGAACCGCAGCAGTCTCTGCCTCACCCTCTCCAAAGATCTTCCAGACGTGCACAAGTTCGATCAATGCTTCGGTCATCGGCATCTCCTAAGTAGTCCTTTACTGTACTCGTGGAACTTCATTCACTATTCCCCGAGTTCGTCAACACACTGGCATCGATGCAATACATATTATCGTCTGGACTCTGATATTAGCTGCCAGCTCGGTTTTTCGCTCTTCCACAGTTTACTGATCTCTGCACCGATCGTCTCCAGTTGATCCCATGCATTCAAGTCTTTTCTCTCCGTTTCCACACCTGAACTTCTTTTTAGTGTTAATAGCTCTGCTTCCAGAACATTTACTTTCTTTTCAAGTGCCTCCATTGTGGTCGCGCTCATAATTTTCACCTCGTGTCTACAATACCAGATGGGCAGATGTTATAGTGAATCTATCGCTCCCACCGGCGTCGCACGAGGCGCCGCACTGGTGCAGGCAGGGATGTACGTGAATTTTGTCCCAAAGCCTTGTTAACGGGTAGTTTTACATTGGATGAGTTTCGATTTATCCAGCATGAACGAGGAGAACTCTGTCGCGATCGGTGCGTATGTTTGCTGCTGGCTGATCCCATGCAAGACACAGGTGCAGCCAGACCGAATGCGGGGGCGCGATGTGCAGGACTTGGACATAGGTCCGGGGTTTGGTGACTTCGGGAGACTGGCGTGATGGATGTGGGGGTCGGGGCGGGCCCGCGTGGGTCGGAAGGGTTTTTGGGGTGGGTAGAAAGACTTAATGCAGGCGAAGAGTGAAAAGAAATATGGGAGTAATTGAAGTGCGTCCAAAAGGATATACGGATGGATCAGGTTCGGATATACAACGCTATGTGTCATTGACTGAAGGAGGTTTTTAATGAGCTATGAGAAAAAAGTAATATTTGGTAAACCAGATCCTCTGCCAAAAACTAGAGATGCAATGGAATATCAATTTCCCTTTACTGTTGTAGATCCCTCCCTCACAGGGGCACCAGAAAAAGAAAGCGAGACAAAACAATACATTGTCAAGGTAGGTATCTCTGGAGTGCTTGACGCTTGTTGGGGACTTAGTCGACCAGACCTTGTAAAAGTTCTATTTGAATATGGCAAGTGGCATATTGCTGAAAAATTGAAAGGCGGCACCCTAAGTGACAAAGAAGAACTTCAGCTTTCAGTTTCGAGTCATCCAGACAAATGTCCATTTGACCCTTCAATGATTTCAGATCCAAGTCAAGCAAGTATTACTGTTATAATCCCAGAAAAAAAATCTTGATGCACCAATGAATGTAGATAAAATCAAGACGCATCTATTAACTTTTCGTACGTTGGAAAGTCTGATGAAAGACAGCATCCCTCAAATATACAACAAGGATCAAGAAGCTCCAGATGGGTACGGTATTGGTTGGGCTTTGAGAGATTCTGCAACCGACTCCAAAGGCTGGGGGCGTGGATACTTGGATTCTTTGGAATTGAACCTTCGTTCGATTGTTGGAAAAATAGATGAGGATGATCTCATTGAATTTAAGAAAAGGCTGATAGATACGTTCTGGGAAACATTCTCTGAAATTCAGACATTGGGAGCCATATACAGAGCTGAAAAGAATGTGTATATAGAGAGACCTTTGCCCGATGTGGATTCGGATCGTAAATTTGATTTTAGGATATCACAACCTGATATATACATGGAAGTTTATTGTCCCTTCCCTGATAGCAAGGCGCCCGGTGAAGAATGTGATGAAACTCCAAGATGGGTAGACATCGGAGAAGAATTGAGGAAAAAGATTTTCACGAAGTATAAAAGAAAAGAGCTATTGAACATTACCTCACGTTACCCAGTATTCTTAATAATCAACACAATAAGGCTTGTGGATTGCGATCCGATTCAGGTGTCTGAAATAATAGACCCGACATCAGAAAAATATATATTTCCAAAGAATGTTCATTGCCACGGTGTTTTTTTATACGGACCTGAATTAAAGATGGGTGAGATGAATATGGTTCCCACATGTATATGGAGCCCGAATTGCCCAAAAGAATTGAAAGAAGAACTGAAAAAGATATTTAAAGAATTCAGGTAATTGTACCACCTTACAGCTATATGTGATGTGTTTACATGGCCCACATGCTTATATCACACCCCATACCTGTCCGCGCTTACACAAACACACGACCTCCGTCCCGCGGGATGCCTCGGAATTTCATTCCGAGCGTGGCACGGCTGGGGCGTTCGAACATCTGAAAACACACGAGTCATGACCAGCACACCAGATAAATCGACAGTCCTTCGAGATGGATTAATTATATAGTAGATGCTTCTGCTAATTACGAAAGATAACCACCAGATATGACCCAAAACTACAAAGACTGGTTTCCGTATCCATCCTTCCGCCCGCATCAGGACACGATGCTTGACCGGGTGCAGGAGGTCGTATGTACCGGTGAGCACCGGGTCCTGATGATCGATGCGCCGACAGGGAGTGGAAAGACGAGCATCATCGCGTCACTGCTCGCAAACCGCGGCGGAAACAAGATCGTTGTTGCGCTCCGGACCGTGAGCCAGATCGGGGTCTACTTAGGCGAGATCAAAAAGATCAGGGAGCACACGGATCACGTCCCGAAGGTCGCATACCTCGTTGGGAAGCACAAGATGTGCAAACTCGCAGGCGAGTTCGAGAACGTCTACGCAGGATGCGATCTCTTGAAGGTGTTCACGATGGACTTTCTCGAGGCGAAACTGGACGAGAAGATCAGACAGAACAACCGGTCAGCGAAGGAGTACAATGTCTACGATCCGGGAACCGATCCATCGATTGAAGCAGCCGTAAGGGATGAGACTCCTGGGTATCGCACATTCTGCCCACATTATCTCTATTCGAAGGAAGTGTACACCGTCGATGGTTTAAAGAATTTCAGGCCATCGAAACAGGCGAAAAAGGACAGCGAGGCAATCCTGTGGGAGATCCTGTATCCTGAAGAACTGCACAAGCGGTGCACGCACACATGCCCGTACGAAGTGATGGCGATAGGTGCTAAGAATGCCGACATCATCATCTTGAATTACAACCACGTATTCGACGACACGATGCGTGATGCTCTCTTCGACTGGCTTGAGATAAACCCGGAAAACACGATTCTCCTCGTAGACGAGGCGCACAATCTCGGAGACACCGTCAGGAACATCAACAGCGACATCATCACCACGTACATCGTCGATAAGGCGATTACCGAAGTGAACCAGTTTCCAGGAGATCGGGGCGAAGTCCGGTCTGCGAAAGAGGTTCTTTTCCGAATACAGACGTATATGGGGAGAACGCTCGATCGCTGGCAGAACAAAACCCAGGCGGAGGCGTGGTTCGATCCGGGGATGTTTGCGGACTTCGTATACGCGGGCGGAGGACTGGCGCGGGATGATGAACAGACGATGGCTGACCTCTTGAAGCTTGCGCAGAAGGTAAAAAAGCGAAAACAGAAGTCTTCTGAGTCGGCAGAGGGTTTTCTTGAGCGAGTCGCCGAATTCCTGTTCATGGCTCATTTCTCGAAGAGCGATTCCGCATACCTCCCTGTAAAATCGCTAAGGGATGGTCAGTGGTTGTCGCTTGAGATCCGAAGTCTCGATCCGAGTCCGATCATATCCGGACTTGCCGATACAGCCCACGCCACCATACTGATCTCAGGAACGCTATCGCCTGCGGACGCTTACGAACTCTACTATTTCGGGCAGAACGGGAGGGTGGAGATGCTGATGATCCCGAACCAGTTTCCGAAGGAGAAACGGCTCGTGCTCGGGGCAAAGGATGCGACCAGCCGGTCTGCATCCCGAAACGATGCCAACAATCGAAGAGAGATCGAACTACACATATCCGCCCTGATAAACGGCGTGTCTGGCAACGTTGCTGTTTATTTCACATCCTATTTCATGATGGATCAATATCTTGAGTACTGTGGGCAAACGGCTTATGACTCCGGGAAAAAAATATATGTTGAACCAAAAGAAGCGGCAGAGGTGCCGTATATTTTAGGTGAGTTCTTTGAATCCGGAAGCAGCGAACAGAAAGGGGTTTTGCTGGCGGTTTGTGGCGGGAAGATGAGTGAAGGGATCGATTATTACGGAGAAGCACTTAAAGGAGCTATCGTTGTCGGGTTTCCGTTGGCTGCATTTTCAGAGGTGCAGAAACTGGTCAATTCGTATTATCAAAGAAAATACGGGAAAGATAGGGGTATGTTCATCGCATACACGCTTCCGGCGATCAATAAGGCGCTTCAGGCACTCGGCAGGGTGCACCGGTCTGCAGAAGAGACCGGGGTCCTGGTACTCTGCGATTCGAGGTTCTCGCATTCGAAGGGGCTTGGTGTGCGCCAGTATCTTCCAGAGTGGATGCAGGACGAGATGATCGTCTGCGATGGCGCGTGGTCAGAGGAACTGGTGCGTGGGTGGGGCGGAGAGAGTTCACGCTGATTATCAGTCTTCTCGCTATTTTGTATGGTTAACTGGAGATCGAGGCGACCCAACCGGAGGTCGAGTCATCGTTTCAATGGACTTCGGGCGATGCCCAAAACCAGATCATACTTTCGCAGTGTGTATGGCTTCACAGATCGCAGAATGCGAAGCATCTTCGGTGGCATTGTAGCTAAAACCACTATAGCACAGCCATTAACCCGGATTACGCAGATCAAAGGCGCCAACGGCTTTACATACCAATAGCGGCTTGTTTTCAGCAGCCGTGTTCAACTGAGAAGATTCGGGTAACCGGAAAGCAACATTGGAGTCCTCGAACAAACAGAACCGTTCCGGACATTTTAACATGATCAAAGGAATGTTTATGATCAAGTGGCATTTATGCCGCAGTTTGGCAGGTTGAAAGCGGTCACACACTCGAAAGGTTTATAGTATCCCTTATTATAGTAATTCGCAACCATTCGACCAATTGGTCACTGACCTGATCATACGTGATACAGGTCAAAACAAAACATAGGAGGAATTGAATGGACCCCGCAATGGGTATGGGCCTTGTAGCCCTCATGGGTGCGGCAGCCACGGTAGCAGGATGCAGCGAAGACCTTGAATCAGATATCGGATCACAGAGTAATCCGAATTCACAGGTTCAGCTGGCTGCACAGGTTGGCTATCCGCACAGAATATTTAACAAAGCTATTTCTGGTGAACCACCATCCAATGCGATGTACTGTGCCGTAGGCGCGGGCGTTGCAATGGTTCTGATGAGCGAGTCGGTGATGAGTGCATCGCCGCTTATTGCAATCGCGATCGGCGCATTCGTTGCTGCGCTCTTAAACGGCGTCTTCTCTACCACTTCGTATCTGGGAAGAAACGCAAGTCAGACCCGGTTTAACCAGTACGTGTATCTTGATGTATTGCGTAACCAGATCCTTTCACTGATGGGACACGCATACATAACGACGTTCTGCATCGTCTTGATTTCGTACGTTATGTGGAATCAGAATCTGATCGGACACCCGTTCCCGTTTCCAGTGATTGCACTGATCTGGGGACTCTGTGTCGGTGCGATCGGATCATCCACTGGTGACGTACACTACGGTGCAGAGAGAGAGTTCCAGGACTTCAAGTTTGGATCTGGACTAAACGCCGCTGATTCGGGTAACATCACCCGGTTTGCAGAGGCAGGCGTCAGGTCATCGATGGACAACGCATGGTTCTGCTCGAAGTTCGGAGGACCTGTAACAGGCATTGCTTTCGGGATGGTAGTATTCCTTGACAACTGGCGATCAACAGCGTTTTCAGGCTGGACCGCCGTCGTCGTGGGAGTAGTGATCGTTCTTGCGCTGGTCATCTACAACCGGAAGATCGAGACTTATGCCAGGAAGAAATACGGACCGTTTCCGGAATATACAGGAGATATAGAAGCATGACTGATATTGTAACAATGCTCGCGACGAACTGGATCTCAATCATCGGGATCATCATCGGTGGTCTCTGTATCGCGGTCGGTGTTCACTTCGTTCCGGTAGGCGGCGCTCCTGCCGCTATGGCGCAGGCAACCGGTATCGGAACAGGAACCGTGCAGCTCGCTGCTGGTTCAGGACTTACGGGACTGCTTGCCGCAGGATATATGTATATGGTGCTATCAGCAGCAGGCACACCCGGAATAACAGAGATCGTCCTGATCTGCGCAACTGGCGCTGTCGGTGCGATGATAATGATCTCGGTAACGATGCTTGTCGGAAACTGGGTCTACATCTATGGTGTGGGCGTGCCACCGGCATCAGCGAAGGTCGATTACGACCCGATCACCGGAGACTCGCAGGCACCGTATGTTGCGCCGGGAACAGTCGGACAGGGCTTGCCAACAGTATCCTACGTGAGCGGAACGATCGGAGGTCTTCTCGGAGGTCTCGGCGGATCACTTATCTACTGCATGTTGATGTGGGTAAACGGCGATCCCGCAATCTCAAGCATATTCGCGATAGGTGTCTTTCTGGTAAACGCGGTGTTACCGTCGTACAACATCCAGGGAACGATCGAGGGATTCCATGATCCGAAGTTCAAGCGAGTGCCAAAGGCGATTCTTGCATGCTTCATTGCATCGCTTCTCTGCGGAATCATCGCAGTAACAATCCCGGGAATGGCCGCGTTTGGAGGTGCATGATATGTCAGCAGGAGGACCAGGTGGCGAAGCGGTAGCTGCGGAGACCGCAAACCAAATAGGTGCAAAGGGGATCGGAGTAGGACTCATCGGAATCTACATAGCAGGCATATCAGGAATACCGTATCTCGCGTTCCTCGCGGGAATCGGTGCGATATTTGCAACCAAGATGGGTGCTGATGCTGTGCGCAGGGTATGCAGCTACGGTATCGGTACCGGTGTCCCGTCGATCGGAATGCTGGCTCTTGGAATGGGTCTCATCTCAGCGATGTTTGGGCTCGCACTCGGAAAGATGTATAACGCAGTCATAATCGGACCGATCGTTGGTCTGGTGCTTGCACTTGTGATTGGATTCGTTGTAGGAACGCTCGCAAACAAGATCATCAAATTAAACATCCCTGTGATGGAGCGGTGCTTGATGGAGATTGCGGGCGCGGGTGTGCTTGTTCTGACCGGGCTTTCGGTCATGGTTGCGGGAAGTATGGACTTTGTGGTGATCACTGAGAAGGTTATTACAACCGGATACATCGCACCAGTCTTCATTCTTGGTGCGCTTGGCATTCTGCACCCGTTCAACGCCAGTCTCGGACCCGATGAGACACAGGACCGGACACTCGTGCATGCACTCTCATGTGGTGCGATTGCGATGGTGATTGGCGGAGTCTGCTCGATAGCGGTTATTGACCCGGTTGCGGGAATAATCTCAATTGTCATAGGACTTGCCATCTGGTATGTAACCTTCATGGGATTCGTGAAACTCGTGAAGCGCGACGCGGGCGCAGGCTATGTCGGAACAGGACTACTTCCACCGGGGGCGATGTAGATGGATGTCGCAAGAATAGTACCCGAATTCCACATACTCCTTGACCCGATGCCAGGAGTCGTTGCCGAGGAGAGGGAGGACTTAATCATGTTCTCGCTCGTTCCGATTCAGGCACAACTGGACATACTCGAAGACGTTGCCGACGATCTGGTGCACTCGCTCGAACCTGGTAAAGAACTGTTGAACACTTATCCCGGACGAGAAGAGACATCGCAGATTGCAGGAGTGTATGCGAACCTGTTCTACAGTCTGATACTCGGACTTATAATCGCATTCATGGCAGCGATGGCAATACTTGCAATGAAAGGAGTGAGCTAAATGGCAAAATCAGCTACAACTGATCCATGGCCTCCGCTTCCCGGAGAGTTTGAGATCGGAAGAGCACACGTCTGAACTCCAGTCACATGTCAGAATCT
>CBDAFH010000072.1:0-3301 GCA_965195165.1 uncultured ANME-2 cluster archaeon
ATCGTTCTGGCTCTGATCTGGACGATCAGCACGATGGGAATGATCGATCTGCCGTTTACACCGCTTTCGGTAACGATATTCACAATGGTCATGGGAATCGGGATCGATTACAGCATCCATCTGGTTCACAGGATCAAGGAATAGCGGAAGAGCCATAAAATCGAGGATGCGGTAGTGATAGCGGTCACAAATGTGGGGGACTCGCTCTTCTCAGCCACAACCACGACCACGGTCTGCTTCGCATCGCTCACGCTTGCATCACTTCTCGCGGTCGACAGACTCGGAAGGATGCTCTCGCTTGGCGTCATCTTCTGCTTCTTTGCCGCGCTATGGATGATGGTTCCCGCGATTCTCGTGATCGAGGAGAGGGTGCAATCGCGGAGATGGTGGGGGGTAGGGAAAACCGCCTGTCGAAAAGATTAATATACTTTCAGTATCGAAAGTATATCGAGGATTGATGTGATCGGCTTTCACACTCTGCCAATCAAATACAGGAGACACGCATCCGATAGATTGAAAAAACGCTTTCAGATGGCGACTGATGAAGTGAGACACTGTCTGAAAACGGGTAAACACATCAAAAAACCCAGAAAAGATGGGGATATCGGGATCATAGAGAGTGTGATGGGTGGTTTTACAATCCGTTTCGTATACACCATAAGAAGCCGGGTGATATACATAATCACTGTGGAGGATTCATCATGACAAAATGTCCGTTTTGCGACTCCGAACTGATAGCGGAGAGACGAGAGCTCGAGAAGGGCGTGTGGGCTACGGTTGAAGTATGTCCGAACTGCAGGGATGAATGGGTCGATGAGGTAGAACACGACCGACTGGTCGGGTTATTCAAGCGAAAAACGTTCAATCTCGGCGGAAGTATAGCTGTGAGGATTCCAAAGGAGATTGCGGATGCGCTATCGATCGATACCGGCACACTGGTTGATTTTACGGTTGGGGACGGGAAGATGATAATCTCGAAGGTGTGAGGTCCTCACGATTCCCGGTCGTGGAGACGAGGGTGCGGGCGCGGAGGTGGTGGGGTGCAGGTAGATGGGGAGACAGGTAGAGGCAAGCCGTAAAAGAGACCCGAAAATGCGGAGCCGCAATCAATTATCGAATATCCTGCCCTTTCCCAAACTCCTCGTCCTGCACATAGTTCCATCCGAGATCGAGTGCAAACTTCGCTTTCGTCAGTTCACGCCCGAGATAGCCGGCATGGTCGAGCCGCGAGAGAAGCCCCATCTCGATCGCTGTCATGAGAATCTTGCAGACGTCCGTCCCGATGATCGTTGCCTTCGCATGGGTGACGATGATCCGTCTGCCCGCTCTCGAGATCTCGATGCGGAGGCATCCGGCAGGGTCAGGAGCCCATTTTGACTTCGGTGAGGCAAGAATGGATTTTTCAGGAACTTCTGCATCCGGAAGATACCGCTTCTCCTTTAAGATGAGGAGATCGATGCCGAGATCCTTTGGCGAACTGCTGCGCTCTGTTGCAAGCACCATCATCTGCGAGGCGGTAACGAGTTCTGCGATGCTCCCGCGTGCCTTGTCGCTGTGCTCGGGCGTGAAGAGGATGTCTGCGCCGAGTTCGGATGCGATCCCGGTCAGAAGCGCATTCACGCCCACAGAATCGGCATCGATCAGTTCGGTGACATTGCCGACGCCGAAGAAGAGCGGGGTCGCTTTGTCCTGTTTCCGGAAATCCCTGTACCGGTAAATCGATTCAACGACCCCATGCCCGACAGGATCGAGTACAGGGTCTGCTATGATCTTCTCGATGCCGATCTCCTTCGCATACTCGATATTTTGGAAGAGCGAACCCGGAGACCCCTGATCCGGGATGATTACAACCGCTGTTCCGTGCTCCAGAACCGCAGCGGCAGTAGCACCGATGTTACTCGAATTTAGACTCAGCACGAGATCGACTCCTGACTCAATTCCAGCAACTATGAGATCCGGATCGAGCGTATCTATACTCACAGGAAGTTCTGTTGTTGCTTTCGCAATCTTAACCGATCGTACAACATCACCGACGTTGCAATCCATTGTAGCGCCAAGATCGATGATGTCCGCGCCCTTCCCCTCAAACTCGCGTATCTTTTCCGCCAGACTCCCTTCCGGCATCGCTGTCGCACCAGCGATCTCTGCCATCACCTTCATGCTGCTGTCTCCGCCGATCTTTCTTCCGCATATCTCAAGTGCAGGCGTTGCATCGCTCTCGTGCTCTTTCAGGTGCGAACGGGCGCCCTCTCGCATCTTTGTTGACAAGAATTCACAGGCAGGGATGGTTTTTGAGAGTTCGAGTTCGCCCACGCACGAGAGCACCGAAGTCAAGTCATACGCATGTCTCGGTCCGAGACGGATCTCTGTTCCGCACCGCTCTTCGAGATCCGTGAAATCGCTCGATACCAGACCCGGAACAAGGATCAGGTCGTACCGCCCGGCAGGCAGCGCGGACCCGAGCAGACCCGGCGTTATGAATGCCGCTATCTCTATATCGAGGACGAGCACATCCGTATTAGCCCCCACCGCTTCTCTGACGGTCTGCTGCGCAAGTCTTCCGGTCGCTATGAGGATGTCCATGGTATCACATCGATAATCATATCTATTTACAATTATGTTATAAATAATATATAATTATTAAATACATTCTTTTAGCTTTTCAAGTAAGTTATAGTAATTATCTTCTATTTGTGATTGTTTAAGTTCAGAAAATACAGTTTCCTTTATTGAATCAATAATTTCCTTTTGTTTAGCTTCATCAAAAGTAGGTATTTTAACCCATTTTTTAAGTATGTGCATTACGCCTTGAGAATCTTGAAAATTTGCTTCAGTTAATTCCGATAGGGAAGGATTATCTCTTTTAACTTTTTTACATAAGCTTACAAAAACATTCTTTTTTATGAAATCTTCTGCTGTTATTTCGGGAGTATTTTCAAGTATTTCGTCGTATCTCATCCAAGTGCCATACATCTTTTCTTCATTGAATTTACTTTGTAACCTTTTAGCTGCATCATCAGCATCGCTCATAATAAAGCAGTCCCTATTAGCCAATTCTAAAATAGGTGTAATGAATTTCATGAAATTAACACCTCTCGAATGAGCAAAACCAACATTTTTAAAGGCTTCTTTAATATCCTTGTGTTTATTTGGAACTCTGCTTAATGCCGTCTGTAAAAGTTTCTTATCTCTCCATCCTTCAAAAAGTATATTTTTCTGTTTGAGTGTTTCAAAAGTAGAATATCCCATTGCATTATAAAGTACTTCTTCATCAAAAATATTAGATTCTTTTGCTTCAATG
>CBDAFH010000073.1:0-8499 GCA_965195165.1 uncultured ANME-2 cluster archaeon
TTGTACCGCTGCACCGTGACACCCGTCTCCCCTATCTCTTCCTGTACAGCGTTTAGTTCCTCATCTGTAAACGCATACCGCCTGACCTTCCCCTTCTTGACCTGATATAGTGGCGGCTGCGCGATGTAGACGTATCCCGACTCGATCAATCCGGGCATGTACCGGTACAGGAACGTCAAAAGCAGCGTTCTGATGTGAGATCCGTCAACGTCAGCATCTGTCATAATCGATATTTTATGATACCTCGCCTTTGTGATATCAAACTCCTCCCCGATCCCGGTCCCAAACGCTGTGATCATCGTCCTGATCTCGTTGTTGCGCAGGATCTTGTGGAGTCTCGCTTTCTCGACATTCAAAATCTTGCCTCTGAGCGGCAGGATCGCCTGGAACTTCCGGTCCCGTCCTTGCTTGGCGCTATTATGCACGAATACGCCGCCTGCTAACGCAAAGTTGTGCGTGCCAGGAACCTCGATATCATAAACATCCACACGCTCATCCACACGCTCGACCGAAACGATCCGATGGTTATGGTTCAAAACGGCTTCACGCGCCCGCACCATGTCCCCGTCAAAGTATCGCTGACAAAAGGAGTCAAAGCGCAAAAGTGTCGAATCTCGCGTGGCAAGGCGATGGGTGCGATAGGCATCGAGGTCCAGTTCGTCTTGCTCCGTTCGGAATTGCTTCAGTGCCGCGATAGTCTTGGCGTAATACGTCCGGTGCAGCGCAGCATGTCGCTTTTCCCGAAATTCAGGCGTCCATTGTTGCCGCGTCTTTTCTCGTCGCCATTCCAGCAAATCTTTGTCCTGCCACTGTTGTTTGGCGCATTCTGAAAAATCCTCCCGCACCTCTGGATGATCAGCAAAATACTGGTGGACGCGCTCTGCTTGTGCTTGGCGGTTGCACTCATCGCCCCAATACTCACGCTGCGCTTGGTACAGGCGTTGATTATTCTCTCGGCGATAATCTTCGTTCGCGTCGTAAAATGCACGCCATCTTTCTACCATGTATGCCTTGTATGCAACATCTTCCCACTGCGCTTTTGCCTGTTCGGAAAGAATCTGTCGCGTCTCCGGCTGCATCATGCGCTCGCTCATCATAGTGCGAAATTCCTCACTCTGATGAATCTTGCGACACTTCTCGATCGCTTCTGGCGTGTGCAGTGTCCGGTCGATGTGCGCTCTGTGCAGCGCCATATGTTCATCGCGGGGCAGTCGCCGGATATTGGTTGGATTGTTATTGTGTTTGTTAAAATCACGGTGGTGGCAGTGATCCCCGTCCGCCTCTGCATAAACGCCCTGCCAGCGGTTATACCAGTCAGCCAACACGTGTGTGAAGAGCCACGTGTCTGAACGCGGATCCCACGCCATTTCATACTCGTCAATTGTAATCCCTGATTCGCCGATATCCGACAGCTTGCGATACAGCGGCATGAGGGAATCGTCTGGCGTCAATGATGCCGCTGGTCTATAACTGCCATCACGTAACATGAAGGGGTGGTCTGGTGTGCAAACCAGAGTCTCACCGGTATCGAGTGTTACCCGAACCATTTCGGCGTTTGCTTTGGTCATCCGGGCATTCTGAATGCGCTCCAATCCTACCTGTCCATTTCGGCGGATGGTGTAGCAAAAGTGATCTTTGCCCATTGACTGCTCAGTCACAATTTCCTTAAAACTCAAGGAACGCCCATCCGCCAGAGCGACCTCTGTATCACCATGAAAACAACCGCCCGCGCTGTCGCCTTCGACGAGGTATATCTCGCTTTTTGCCGGGTCACGCTCTGAACAGTCTGCAAGTTTGCCAGGGAGATTCGATGTTTCGAGCGCGCTTTTGCGTCTTGTCGATTCTCTTGCTTTTTTCGCAGCCTCCCACGCCTCCGCTGCCTCCAACATTTTGTCTATAATCTTTTTTGCTGTTTTTGGATTTTCTTCAAGGAAATCAGTAACCCCTTCTCCAACGAGCGACTGGACAAGCCCTTTTACCTCGGTATTTCCAAGTTTCATCTTGGTCTGACCCTCGAACTGCGGGTTCGCAAGTTTCAGGCTGATTACCGTGGTCAGACCCTCAAGCGTGTCCCTTCCACTGATCTTGCGGTTCTTTGCGAGATTGTTCGCTTTCGCATACCTGTTGATCGACATCGTGATTGCAGCTTTGAAGCCGCTCAGATGTGTCCCACCCTCCACCGTGTTGATGCTGTTCACGAACGAGAGGATGTTATCTGCGTATCCCTCGTTGTACTGGATTGCAATCTCAATATCGGTACTGTCCTTTGTTTTCTTGAAGTATGCAGGATTGTGAAGGGTATTTTTATTTTCATTCAGGTACTCGACAAACGACACAATCCCGCCGTCGAACTGGTACGTATCCACCGATGGTGGGTGTGGCTCGCCCCGTTCATCCTTGATCACGATATGCACGCCGCGATTTAAGTATGCAAGTTCGCGGAGCCGCTTTGAGATGGTGGCAAATGAAAATACAGTCTCTTGAAAGATTCTGGGGTCTGGTTTGAATGTGATCGCTGTTCCGGTCCGGTCAGTCTCTCCTGTGACCAAGAGATCACCTGTTGGAACTCCCCGCGCATACTCCTGCACATACGCCTTGCCGCCCTTATGTATCTCGACGCGCAGCCACTCCGATAGCGCATTCACGACCGATACGCCAACGCCGTGCAGCCCGCCAGAGACCTTGTACGTGTCCTTGTCGAATTTTCCTCCGGCGTGAAGCGTCGTCATCACGATCTCGACTGCGGGCTTTCCATAATCCTCGATTATGTACACAGGAATGCCCCTGCCATCATCCGATATTGTGGCAGAGCCGTCCCGATCCAATATAACCTCTATCGTGGAGCAGTGCCCTGCCATCGCCTCATCGATGCTGTTATCAACAACCTCGCTTACGAGATGGTGCAGCCCCACAGGTCCGGTACTTCCGATGTACATCCCGGGTAGGGAGCGCACTGCTTCAAGTCCGTCCAGCACCTGGATGCGCTCTTCGTTTTCCATGATATGGTCATGGCGTTGAAAGGTCGTAAAGTTATTGCAAGGGGTGCTGTCGCTTTTTTAAGTGGGATCGTCATGCCTTAGATTCTACCGCAGAGTACGCAGAACCCCACAGAACCACGCAGAGGACTTTTCGCTGTCTCAAAACTCCGCCCAATCCATCATCGCAGCAATCACCTCGATCGTCGCCTCGATTCCTGCCTCTTTGGTGGCTGCAATGTCGTTTAAGCCAGCCAGACTTCGGCTTGCCCTGGGCGATGTGACCAAAGTCATACCTGCGGGCAGAGCATCTCAAGCATCCCGCGTAACTCCCTGATACCGATTTGCCCGGGTGCTGTCGCAGCCCCAACTGAAGTGTATGCGAGAGCGGATCCATAGATCGGCGCAATCACCCTTGTGTGCACGCCATATCTACCCATCCCGATGATACAGACCTGTGCAGGCGCACGTGCGCAATCGAGCATGAGTTTGAGGAGCGAGAGCGCATCCCCGTACGAATGCGGAGTTGCAGCGAGTTTTGCGACATCTGCGCCGGCATCGAAACATTCGGATATGATATTCTGCATCGCGGTTATGTCAGGCGTCTTCGAAAAATCATGATACGAGATGATGACGCGTTTTCCTGCTTTCTTTGCCCGATGCACAACCAGATCCCGGTATTCGCTTCTGGTTCGCAGTTCGATATCGATGGAATCGACCATCTCCAGCACAGAGAGCAGGATCTCGATTCTCTCCTCTTCGGACCCATCGAATTTGCCGCCTTCAACGTCAATACGGTTGGTTGCGATGATAGGGATTCCCACGGATTTATTTAACTGTTTAAAGAGTGAATGTAGCGAATCGGCTGGATAATCCAGCAGATCGATCCTGATCTCGATCATGTCAGCGCCAACCTTTGCAGCACGGATTGCGTTTCTCAGCGGATCATCCGCAATCGCTGCAACGATCTCAGTCATCATCAGCCACCCCGTCAGCCATCATGCACTCCCCGATGAAGCGGCGCACCTTATCAGGGTTCCGCTTTCCATCGGTCTCGACTCCGGATGCTGTATCCACCGCGTACGGATGAACCTTTCGTATCGCATCAGAGGCGTTATCTGGCGTAAGCCCGCCAGCAAGGATGATCGGCAGTCTCGAACGCTTGACGACCTCGGCGCTGATTCCCCAGTCGTGTACCTTCCCGGTCCCCCCGCCTCCGCCTTCCCCCCCGCTTCTGGCTCCGCTTTTAGCTCCTGTACTGGTGCGGATGCCGAT
This sequence comes from uncultured ANME-2 cluster archaeon, assembly GCA_965195165.1. Classification (GTDB taxonomy): domain Archaea; phylum Halobacteriota; class Methanosarcinia; order Methanosarcinales; family Methanogasteraceae; genus Methanogaster_A. The sequence goes on from CBDAFH010000073.1 coordinate 4,251, forward strand.
GCTGGTATCGAGCAGTATTGCATCAGCAATTCCGGTCAGAGCATCGATGCGGCTTATAATATGATCCGCAATCCCGGATGGTGCGTCCTTGGGAACTGCGATCGTCTTGATCAGCTTAACGGTCTTTGATATCTCTGCAAGTTCGCTTACGGGGAGGTCGCTGTGGATCTGCACGCAAGTTGGATGTGTCTCCCGTATCAGCGCCATCGCCGAACCGAGATCATCAGGCATGATGACAAGCACCGACTCCACGAATACAGGAACCTGCTTGATCAGTTCCTTCGCTGTTTCCGTATCGATCTTCCGTGGCGACCTGACCGGTACGTCTGTGATGAACCCGACTGCATCAGCGCCGCACAAAATGGCGTGTGCGAGATCGGCAGGGTTTGTGTTTCCGCAGATTTTTATTCGTGTTCGTGACATGACCGAAACATTTATATGCTCTCATCGTACCGTATATATTACTTTCGGTGAGGTGTATATTTGAAACGACTTGGTATTGTTCAACATCGATTCGGCGGTCTGTTGATCGCGAGGAGCGGTCAGAAAATTCCGGCTATCGGTTCTGCGGTGGTGACCAATACCACGAAGCGGATCGGAACGGTGCGGGAGGTTTTTGGACCGGTATCCCATCCGTATATCTCCGTTAAAACATATAAAAACATTACCGATTCTGAAATTTATGAACTTGAGAACAAAAAACTGTATACCGTGTGAGGGATGGAAATGGTAGAACTTGAACGCGTAATCGAACGTCCGGAACGGATAAAGGAGCGAATCAGACAGCGGAGGACGCGTGAGCGTGAACAGGAGCGCGAGACCGTTGAGTGCCCTGAGTGTCACAGCCGCGTCCTTGAGCGGGATTATGAGCGTGCTGAACTGGTGTGCAGATCATGCGGGCTTGTCATCGAGACGAACATCATCGATCAGGGGCCAGAATGGAGGGCATTCGATAGCGATCAGCGGCTGAGGCGAGCCAGAGTCGGATCTCCGATGACCTACACGATACACGACAAGGGACTCTCCACCATGATCGACTGGAGAAACCGGGACTCGTACGGTCGGACGATCTCCACAAAGAACCGTGCCCAGTTGTATCGGCTTAGGAAATGGCAGCGCAGGATTCGTGTCAGCAATGCGACCGAGAGGAACCTTGCGTTTGCGCTATCCGAACTCGACCGGATGGCATCGGCGCTCGGACTCCACCAGAATGTGCGGGAGTCAGCAGCCATGGTCTACCGCAAGGCGGTCGAGAAGAACCTGATTCGCGGGAGGAGCATCGAAGGGGTTGCAGCCAGTGCGCTATATGCTGCCTGCCGCCAATGTTCCGTTCCAAGAACGCTTGACGAGATTGCAGCGGTCTCGAGGGTGAGCCGAAAAGAGATCGGCAGAACCTACCGATTCGTTGCACGGGAGCTCGGGCTGAAACTCCAGCCGACGTCACCGATCGATTACATCCCCCGATTCTGCTCCGGTCTTGACCTGGGCGGGGATGTGCAGGCACGCGGCATCACGATACTTCGGGCTGCGGCAGAGAGGGAGCTTACGAGCGGACGCGGCCCAACCGGAGTTGCTGCTGCTGCGATATACATCGCATCAATCGAGTGTAATCAGCGCAGGACCCAAAGAGAGGTGGCAGAGGTTGCCGGCGTCACCGAGGTGACGATCCGCAACCGGTACAAGGAACTCGCAGAGGAACTGGACATCGAGATCATACTGTGATCTCAAGTGGGGGCAAGGGGTTTCGCTGGTGCTTCGTGGCTTATGTGACTGTGACGCGGGACTGGAAGGCAAGAGACGTCTATCTTGACTGTAGTGAGATGTGATCGCCTTTCATCACCAGTCCCTATCGACTTCACAAAGTGCTGTGGTCCTGCAAACCAGAAAACTTTACACCCCATCCAGCGAATGACAATGCATGAGACTTGTAATCGGGATCACGGGTGCATCAGGCGTGCAGTACGGAATACGCCTCGCAGAAGTCATGCAAGGTAGGGCAGAGACCTACCTGATCACCACCAAAACCGCGCGCCAGATAATCGGGATCGAATCGAATACCAGCGTCAGCGCGGTCGAGGAACTTGCCACCCACGTACCAGATGAACACGATTTCACATCTCCGGTTGCGAGCGGGTCGTATCTCTTCGATGCCATGGTGATCGTGCCGTGCAGCATGAAGACGCTTGCAAGCGTAGCAAGCGGCATATCAGATACCCTGATCACGAGAACTGCTGACGTCTGCCTTAAGGAAGGGAGAAAACTTATTCTGGTTCCAAGAGAGACTCCGCTCAGTCTGATCCACATCGAGAACATGCTCCGTGCGAAACGTGCCGGCGCTGTGATCCTTCCCGCATGTCCCGGATTCTATCCGAGACCAGATAGCGTCTCTGACGTGGTCGATATCATCGTTGGACGGATACTGGACATGCTCGGAATCGAACACGAACTGTACGAGCGGTGGGATTAATACCAAACCAGAACCATATTTTATTTACCATGTCCAGCAATTTCGAGCAGATATACGCGGAACATCCCGAGTGGTTTGGTGAATGGTACGAGCCAGTGGTCATGCTGATCCTCTTAATCGCGCTGGTGCTTATAATTCCTTACATATACACCGAATTATTTGAGGAGTATGTGAAGCAACTCTCGCGAAAGAGATGAAGATCACACGCCTTACGTCAGGATGCGAGGTCATCGATGACCTGCTCGGCGGCGGATTTGAGACTGGCGTTGTAACGCAGTTGTTTGGCGCTGCCGGAACCGGAAAGACGAATATATGCCTTCAACTGATCATAGAATGTGTAAAGAGTGGGAAGAAAGTAATATTCATCGATTCAGAGGGATTTTCGCCAGAGCGGTTCGAACAGATCGCTGGAAACGACGCGGCAACGATTGCGAAGGACGTGATCGTATATGAGCCGATAAATCTTGAGCAGCAGTATTCTTCCATAAAAGAAATCGATAAGATCGTCAATGAGAATGTGGGGCTCGTTGTTCTGGATTCCGCAACCACGTTCTACCGTCTTGCGCTCGAGAACAACGGTAACATTGCTCTCCGAAGAGGACTTGCGAATCAGATTGCGCACCTCCACAGGATCGCACGGAAGTACGGTGTTGCGGTCGTGATCACCAATCAGGTCTACACAGAGATCGATTCTGGCGAACTCTGCCCTGTCGGCGGCACGATGATCGAGCACCTCTCAAAGGCGATCATCAAACTCGAGCGCATCGGCACAGGCAGGCGGCGGTTTGTGATCCGGAAACACAGGTCGAGACCGGAGGGCGTATCCTGCGAGTTCATGATCACCCAAGCGGGGGTAAGGTGATCCAAACCGTATATCTGATACGGGCAATCGGTTTCATCGTGATCGGCGTGGTGCTTGCAAGTATCATCGTCGAGACCAACATCTTAACACGGTTCGGGGTGCTCACGAAGGGGTTGTGCAGGATCTCCAACCTCTCCCGCGGGTCTGTGCTTGCGCTTCTTGCCTGCATCATGAGTTCGACTGGTGGAAAGTCGATGCTTGCAGAGTTCTACAAGAGAGGCGAGGTTGGCAGAACCGAGACGACGCTGACCGTTTTGATGAGCACGTTCCCGGTCGTGCTCGGCGAATCGCTCTTCCGGATACATGCTCCGATCACAATCGCATTGTTGGGGCCCGCTGTTGGCGGGATCTATGTCCTGTTAACGCTCTTTGCGGCATTCATACAGACGCTCGGCGCATTGATCGCATCGAGGCTGCTGCTTCCGAAGAGAACATGCGCCCTCGGGGGTGCGGATCGGTTGGAAGATAGATCGATCGCACTCGACTGGCAGACGATCAAGAAAGGGGCAAGGAAGGCGTATCCGACCCTCCGAAAGATCGTTCCGATCCTGATCGTCTCGATGCTTGCGATTGAGGTACTGCTGAGTCTCGGCGCCGGGATATATATCGCAAAGGTCGCAAGCCCGATACTGAATCTGCTTGGGATGCCAGGCGATGTGATCTATGTGCTGATCGCGCAGTTCATCCACTTCACGGCAGGGTATGCAGCTGTGCACACGCTGCTCTTAAATGGAGTTGTCACCGACAAACAGGCGATATTAACACTTCTTGTCGGGAGCATGGTTGTCATAACGATGATCTATGTGAAATACAGTTTTTCGATGTATGTTTCGCTATTCGGGAAGTTCGGAGTTACGATCACAGCGATCCATTATGCATCCAGCATGATTGCAAAAGTCATCACGATCCTGCTGGTGGTG
>CBDAFH010000074.1:0-8695 GCA_965195165.1 uncultured ANME-2 cluster archaeon
TCAAGCAGAAGACGGCATACGAGATTCTGACATGTGACTGGAGTTCAGACGTGTGCTCTTCCGATCTACGCTGATGAACGCAGATTTGGTTAACCGGGTATCCGCGTGCATCCGCGGTTATTCAACATTAAAATTATTATATTGTCTGATCATAGAACCTCTTAAATGTTCAGGTTATTCGTGCGCGGTTACTAAGTGTCCTCAGGATCCTGCAGCCGGCAGCCGGAATGATCGATTTACAGGCCATTTTACATCCACACAACCACCAGTAAATATATACCGAATATGATCCCAGATCCTCGCCTTGCCACCTACCCGTTCACATCAGACGCCACAGCTTATGTCATGAATCTTGAAATCCCGATCCCGCATCTCCTCGAGAAACGCGCTTACGCCCGCGCCCGCCGTCGCGGCATGGACCGGGTGATTCAGGCGATCGAGGGCGGGATTAAGAGTAATGCCGAAATCCCGTCCGAACTCGAACTGCTCTCCTACCCGATCGCCAGGATGATTGTATCCTGTATCGACGATGACTACCTGATCCGCAGATACGCTCTTGCCGAGGCGAAAGCCGTGCACGAGTCTCTTAGAACCGAACCGCGGGATTTCTTGGTTGCTACGGGGCAGGAGTTCGGGATGCATCCAACTCCGTCGGATCAGGGGTTTAAGATGCATTTCGCGGAGTATGTCAGGTACGCCAACCGTATGCACGATCCCATCTGGAAACTCGTTAATAGGCGGCTTTATCACGGCTCGGTTCTGCTCTCTCTGCGTGAGTTCAGACGGCTGCTTCAGGAGGCGATCCGCGACCATATACATCAGGATCTGCCGCTTGGCGTCCCGCCTGAAATCTGCGATGCGTTATCACAGTATATTGCCGGTGTGCGGGAGTCGCTTGGGGCGCGGAAGACCGAGTTTGAGATCGAGGGTGCGGTCGAGCCGGATGCGTTCCCGCCGTGCATCGCACACGCGATTGGGATGCTGCAGGCAGGCGCCAACCTCCCACACTCCGCGAGATTTGCTGCCACATCGTTTCTGCTGAATATCGGCATGGGCGTGGACGGGATCATCCACATCTTCGGCGGATCGCCTGACTTTGATGAAGCACGGACCAGATATCAGGTCGAGCACATCTCAGGGAGCGAATACACCGCGCCCGGCTGCGATACGATGAAGACGTACGGGAACTGCGCAGGTGCTGATGGGCTCTGTGCCAGGATTAAGCATCCGCTCAATTATTACCGGATCAAGAAAAAGGATTATACAGTAAAACAAGGCGTTGTGCCGAAGGATTAGATATGGAAGTTAGTGCAATACTAAAAAGGAAGGGCGATCATGAAAACCGAAGTTGTAAAATGTGATTTTGAGAATGAGTTCTTTAAACCGGAGCGATGTTTTATTTCAGAGACGTGGAACTCGTCAAACGATGAGATTCTATCTATTGCGCGAGCACGAGTCAAGCCGGGAGTAATGACCGCACTTCATTATCTCAAAGGCGTAAACGAACGATATCTTATCACATCTGGGAAGGGCATAGCAGAAGTAGGAGATCTTCCGCCCACCGAAGTTGGTATTGGAGATGTGGTCGTCATACCTGCAGGCATTCCACAGCGAATTACCAATACTGGAGAAACTGATTTGATTTTTTATTGCATCTGCACGCCAAGATTTTCTCCGGACTGTTATCGTGATCTCGAGAAAGAATAGTTTACCACAAGAAACGGGCAGCAGCTGGCTCCGGGGGCGCCGGCTCAGGGAACGAATATGACAGGGGACTTGCCATGAATCACACCACCCCCGCCCGTATGTGAAAGACCCTCAATAATAACAACTAAATACCCATGGACTGAAATACGGCATACATGCTCCGTGTAACATTCCTCGGGACCGGCGGATCGCTTCCGACAGCGCATAGGAACCCGTCCGCAATCCTTGTCAACCGTGAAGGCGAGCTAATGCTCTTTGATTGCGGCGAAGGAACCCAGCAGCAGATGATGCGGGCAAAGACCGGGATGATGAAACTTTCGTCTATCTTCATCACCCACCTCCACGCCGATCACATCCTTGGCATACCCGGACTGGTCCAGACCATGTCATTCCAGGGGCGGACCGATCCGTTGTTCATATACGCGCCAGAGCGGTCCGGAGACCAGATCGAGGATCTCACGCGCATCGCGCATACCAGACCGAAGTTTGAGGTGCAGATCACAGAACTGCTACCGGGAGACGTGGTCGAAGTGGACGAGTATGATATTTTCGCTATCAGGACCGAGCATAATATGCCCTCGATAGGGTATGCACTCTCCGAGCACCCGAGAACCGGAAGGTTCAACCGGGAGCGGGCAATCGAACTCGGAGTCCCGCCGGGACCTTTGTTTTCGAGATTGCAGCGCGGTGAGAGCGTTGTTGTGGACGGGACTACCGTGCATCCCGAGGATGTGCTTGGCAGCCCGAGACCGGGGCGCAAGATCGTCTACACGGGAGATACCAGACCAACTGAGGAGGTGCTCGAGGCAAGCCGTGGCGCTGATCTGCTGATCCATGACAGCAGTCTGGCGCATGAGCTCATCGGTTGGGCACGCGAGACCATGCACTCCACCGCACGGGAGGCGGCACTACTTGCAAAGGATGCGGGAGTGCGGGAACTGGTGCTGACGCACATCAGTTCGAGATATGCGGATGCTTCGCCGATCCTTGCGGATGCGGAAGAGGTGTTCGATCATGTGCAGGTTGCAAGGGACTTTCTCGAGATCGAGATACCGTACCGCGACTCATGATACGTATCGAGTAAATCGGCGGAAAACACCCGGATTTTTATACAGTGCCCCACTAACTGGTGAAAGCCGCCGGTGGGATTCGAACCCACGATCTGCTGATTACGAATCAGCCGCTTTACCGAGCTAAGCCACAGCGGCGCAACAATATGTTATGATCACAATCCCAACAGTTAAGGGTTGCGCCAGATGAGATTTATGACATGCGAATCATCGCGTTCGTGGGCATGCCCGCATCAGGAAAGTCGGAAGCGGCAAGAGTGGCAAAGAGGCAGGGCATTCCTGTGGTTGTGATGGGTGACGCCGTGCGGGAAGAAGCAGAGAGATGCGGGGTTGACCCGATTGACACGAATATCGGCGGGCTTGCTGACCAGTTAAGAGTCGCAGAGGGGATGGATGCGATTGCAAAGCGGTGCGTGCCGGCGATCCGCAAACTCTATGGAACGGCTGATACTGTGGTGATCGATGGGATCAGGGGACTTGTCGAGGTGGATCGCTTCAGATACGAGTTCGGAGATGATTTTATGCTGATAGCAATCGATACGCCGATCGATACGCGCCTGAAGCGCATCTCCGGCAGAAAACGATCCGATGCCATCACAAGCATGGAATCATTAAAGGCGCGGGACGAGCGCGAGATGCGGTGGGGCATCGTTGAAGCGATCGCATCTGCGGACCATGTCATCCGGAATGCTGGTAAGATCAACCGGTTTCGGGAGAATGTAAATTCGCTGCTTTCAGATAGGGGGGAAGCGAAATGAAAAGATCCCTGATAAGCGTATCCGATAAAAGAGACCTGGAAAAGTTCGCAAACGATCTGTCAGGTCTTGGAATAGAGATGATCGCAACAGAAGGGACTGCAAGAGAGATCTCGCGAAACGGGATCCCTGTAAGCCACGTATCTGAGTTGACAGGATTTTCTGAGATGCTTGGTGGCAGGATAAAGACGCTCCATCCCGAAGTCCACGCCGCAATCGCGACCGGAGAGATCACAATCGTTGTCGTAAATCTGATCCCGATGAGCTCGATTGCGAGCATGGATATTGGCGGCGTTGCGCTACTGAAATCGGCGATAAAGAATTTTCGGAGCGTCGCTGCTGTAACAGACCCTGATCAGTACGGGGACGTGATCGAAGAGATTCGCGATAAGGGTGGTGTTTCTCCCGAAACCAGACTGGATCTTGCCATCCGGGCGTCCGCGTACATCGTGGAGTACGAATCAAAGGCAGGCAAACTTCTTGAGGAGCTGAGACTGGACCTGGAGTCCAGTACCGCATAAGGTATCTGGAAATGAACTCACTTGGAGAACCGCTTTGTGATGTAATCCATGTTCTTCACAATCCTGATGCTCACGAACGCGCCCACGATCACGTTTAAGTAGTACGTCACCACCCTCCAGCAGATCACCACGATGCCGACGAGATGCAGCGGTATGAAGGTGGCCAGCAGTGCGGTGGATGAGAGCTCTGCAACCCCTGACGCGCCCGGGGTCAGGGGTACGACCATGACGATCGAGATGATCACCTGGGCTGCAAACGCGACCGTGATTAAGGAGAACGCATCCGGCACATTGAGCCCGTAGAGGATGAGCGGAATGAGCATGAACTCGACTGTCCAGAAGAGGATGGTTGCACCGGCTGCGAGAAGCATATCCGATCTCCTGCTGCGGGCGCCTGTTATGAAACTGTCCTTGAACTCGATTATCTCTTCTTCCATCCTTCCGATGATAGTATCCGGTATCTTTCCGAGTCCGACAAGACGAAAAACCCTCTCAGAGACCGCAGTAACAGCCGAGATGAACCGACCGTGATTGAATATGATCATCCATAATGCGGATATCGCCAGCACCATGGTAAGCGCGGCAGCTATGAGGAGGATGTCGAGTTCGAACGATACGCTCTTCAGCGTGATTATTGCAAGTGGTAGCGCAAGGAGGAGTAGGACTGCATCGAATAATCTCCCGGCAACGACGATCGCTGACGACTTACCCGGCGTTATCCCTTCCTTTGTGAGCATGTAGACCATGACCGGCTCACCGCCCGCGCTCGATGGAGTGACCGCCATCATGAGCAAGCTTGAGGTTGCAACCTCGGTTGACTTGATGATACCCACGCGCTCGCCAAGACTCCGGCAGAGCACCGATATCCGGAACCCCCAGATGCCGTAAGAGAGGATGTGCAGGAGAACCGCTGCCAGCAGGTAGGCTGGCTTTACTGCACAGAGACTCGGTAGCGTATCTTCGGTAGATGTGTAGAGAAGAACCGCTACCATCGAGAGTATGCTTATGATCGCACAGACAACGATCATCTTCGCAAGCCACTTCATAGTAGCAATAGTGGCTGCAATCTGATTTAATTTAATTGGTCGCCCGGCTGAGCAGGTTTTGATAGACCGCTCACAATAACCCGCGACTCAGCATCAACTCAGCGTTCAGCACCGATGCGCCAGCCGCGCCCCGAACCGTGTTGTGTCCCATCGCGATATACCTGATTCCGGTCCTTATGCGCCCGACAGAGACACTCATGCCGTTCCCAGCGTCCCGGTCCAGTCTCGGCTGCGGTCGGTCAGGTTCGTCGCGGACGATGATCACGCGCTCTGGTTCGGTCGGGAGATCAAGTCCCGGATCAAAACTAACGAATGCGTCCCGAACTTCAGCGGGTGACGGGTCATCAGCCATCGTTATCCATACCGCCTCGGTGTGCCCGTCGAGAACCGGCACCCTGTGGCAGCTTGCACTCACATCGAACTCAGCGTTGACGACAGAGCTGCCATCGAATCTTCCGAGCAGTTTCTGTGCCTCGTTCTCGACCTTCTCCTCTTCACCACCGATGTACGGGACAACATTATCGAGAATCGCCATCGATGACACGCCATTGTATCCGGCGCCTGAGACCGCCTGCATCGTCGCAACCTTGACATCCGTGATCCCGAACTGCATAAGCGGCTTTAGCGTAACAGCGAGCATGATCACAGAACAGTTCGGGTTGGCCACGATCGCACCGTCCCAGCCCCGCGCCTCTCGCTGGATCTCGAGCAAGCCGAGATGATCGGAATTTACTTCAGGGATTAAGAGCGGTACATCCGGCTCCTGTCGAAATGCAGACGCATTGCTCGCAACCATGGCGCCGGCGCGTGCAAACGCTGGCTCGACGGTGCGCGCAACATCCGCGGGCAGCGCTGAGAATACCAGATCTGCTTCGACTTCTTCCGGCTTCATGGAAACCACAACCTGCTCCCCGATCTCATCCGGGAGCGGAGACGAGAGTCTCCAGTTAGAGGCGCGCGAGTACGGCTTGCCGGCGCTGCGCTCTGATGCGGCAAGTGCGGTCAGTTCAAACCATGGGTGGCCTGAAAGCGCCTCGATGAAACGCTGCCCGACAGCACCGGTTGCCCCGAGTATACCAACAGTTATCGTTTCCATAATAATCAATAAAAAAAAATGATGGATGACCGTTTCAGTCGTCCATCGTTATTGCTTCTGCAGGACAGGCTTCCACACAGCTTCCGCACTCGGTGCACTCGTCCTGATCGATCACAGCGATGTCGTCATCGTTCAGGGTAATTGCTTCTGCAGGGCACTCGTCCACGCATGTTCCGCATCCTGTACATTCTTCTTCGTTTACTGTTACGGTCATATTTATCTCCTCTTATTATGTTTACACACTTCACCCTAACGCGAAATGTATAGTACAATCGGATTATCAGGCAGGTGCAATAAATACTTTCCGCTTGAGCAGCATCACACAAGATGCCAGGACATGCACATACCATGTCCATGATCCGGACATCCCGATCAAAACCCTAAATACCTGACAGACACCATCCCTGATACGACATGAAAACCGACACATCTGCACAGTGGGATAAGTTTTTTAATCGGTACTACATCGGGGACATCCTTGCTCTGGCGAACGAATACCCGGAAAGCCGAAGTCTGTATGTTGATTTCGTAAATATCGAGAAATTCGATCCGGATCTGGCAGAAGAACTTCTGGCACATCCTGATCGGATTCTCATTACAGCAGAGGAAGCGCTCCGGAGTTTCGATCTCCCGGTCAAGAAGACGCTTGCAGGCGCACACCTGCGGATCACGAACATCCCGCAGAAGGTGAAGATACGGGATCTCCGGAGCATCCACATCTCGAAACTGATCGCTATCGAGGGGCTTGTGCGCATGGCGACCGAGGTGCGCCCGCGATTGCTTGTCGCGGCATTCGAATGCAACGGGTGCGGAGAGATCATGCTCGTGCCCCAGTCCAGCGGGCGGTTTGTGGAGCCGTATATATGCAAAAACGAGGGATGTGGGAGAAAAGGACCGTTTAAGATAAAACTTACTGAATCAGAGTTTGTGGATGCCCAGAAACTGCGTGTGCAGGAATCTCCGGAGGACCTGCGTGGAGGCGAACAGCCGCAGACCCTTGACGTTAATATCGAGGATGATATTGCCGGGATCGTGGCGCCCGGGGATCATGTGATCGTTGCCGGAGTCCTGCGGTCGTACCAGCGGATCACGCGCGAAGGCAAGAGCACGTTCTTTGATATCATACTCGACGCAGTCTCGATCGAGACGAAGGACAAGGAGTTCACAGAGATCGAGATTGCGCCGGAAGAGGAAGAAGAGATCATAAAACTTAGTGAAGACCCGGGGATATATAAAAAAATCATTGCATCGATCGCGCCATCCATCTATGGTTATGAGGATGTGAAGGAGGCGCTTGCGCTCCAGTTGATGAGCGGAATTCCGAAGAACCTTCCTGACGGCGCAAGGGTCCGCGGGGATGTGCATGTGCTGCTCGTCGGCGATCCCGGTATTGCCAAGTCGCAACTCCTCAGGTACATCAGGAAACTTGCGCCCCGCGGGATCTACACATCCGGGCGCTCAAGTTCGGCAGCTGGGCTCACCGCGGCTGCTGTCCGCGACGAGTTCGGCGATGGCAGGTGGACGCTTGAGGCTGGCGCACTCGTGCTTGCCGATCAGGGGATCGCAGCGGTCGATGAGATGGATAAGATGCGTCCGGAGGACAGGAGCGCGATTCATGAAGCAATGGAACAACAGACCGTAAGTATCGCGAAAGCAGGCATCATGGCAACCCTGAAGTCGAGATGCTCCCTTCTCGGTGCTGCGAATCCAAAATACGGACGGTTCGATCCGTACGAAGGAATCGCGCAGCAGATCCAGATGGCGCCTGCGCTCCTCTCCAGATTCGACCTGATCTTCGTGCTCAAGGATGAACCCGATATCGGCAGGGATTCGGCTATCGCATCACACATTCTTAGAGCGCACCATGCAGGCGAACTTCATGCCCACCGGACCAATGTCCCAGGTAGCGGCGTCACGCACGCGGAGGTCGAGAGTGCGATGACGATCATAAAGCCTGCGATCATGCCTGATCTGCTCAGGAAGTACATCGCTTATGCGAAGAGGGGGGTCTACCCGATCATGGAGAGTGACGCAATGGATCGCCTGATCGAGTTCTATCTCGGGCTTCGGCGGCAGGGCGAGGATCGGGATTCGCCTGTGCCGGTAACAGCAAGGCAGCTTGAGGCGCTGGTGCGGTTATGCGAGGCGAGCGCAAGGCTGCGACTTTCCGACACGGCCACGATCGAGGATGCGAAACGTGTGATCCGGGTCGTCGAGAGCTGCCTGCGGCAGGTTGCGTTCGATGCCGAGACTGGCATGTTCGATGCCGATATCATAACCACCGGCGTCAGCAAGAGCCAGCGTGACAAGTTCAAGATACTACGCGGCATCATACGCGATATTGCGGCAGAGCACGGTGGCATGGCTTCGAAGGACGAGATCTATGCAAGGGCTGAGGAGCAAGGGTTTGACAGGGAACATGTCGAGGACATGCTTAAGAGACTCAAGACGCAGGGTGAACTCTACGAGCCGACGCAGGAGAATGTCAGGCTGTCGTGAC